>CALICC010000389.1 GCA_938049325.1 uncultured Ilumatobacter sp.
CGTGCCCACGACCGACGACTTCATCGCAGCCGGTCTGTACGACCCTGACGACGGCCCACTCGGCCGACTCGATCTCCTGCAGTGGCTTGATCGCGAAGGCTTCTCGATCGACGAGATGCGAGAGGGCCTCGACGCGATGGCCTTGGGAGCGATGTCAGGCGACCGTCGCCTCGCGGGAGTCACGCGCTTGACTCGCGAGAAAGCGCGCGAAGCGGCCGGGCTCGACGACGAGCAATTTGGTCGGATGTCGCGTGCCTTCGGATTCGTTCCACTGGATCCGATTCCCGGTATCTCCGCAGACGAGCAGTGGACCGGGAGTGAAGCCGAGACGTTCAAGTTGCTCGAGGGTGTGGCGAGCATGTTCTCCACGGCCGAAGCGTTGGGCTTTGTCCGCGTGATCGGGAGTTCGTTGGCGCGCATTGCGGATGCCTCGGTGTCGCTGTTCCTCAATGACGTCGAGTCGCCTTTGGTCACGAGCGGCGCTTCGGAGTATGAGATCGCGATCAAGGTGAACGAGGCGGTCGGGCTGCTCGATGGGCTGAGCGAACGGCTCGACCCTGTGCTTCGACGTCACGTTCTCCAAGCCATTCAGCGGTCGCGCCGGGCGACGATCGACGTCACCGAGCGGTTCATCTATCGCTATGCCGTCGGCTTCATCGACCTCGTCGGTTTCACCGAGGTCTCGGGCAACTTCGATGCGCGCGAATTGGGTGCGTTCATCCTCGACTTCGAAGGCCGCGCTCACGATGCGGTCACCGCTGAGGGGGCTCGGCTGGTGAAGTTGATCGGTGACGAGATCATGTTCGTCGCGACCGACGCCGACGCCGCCTGTCGCGCGGCGAGCGCGCTGATGGAAGGCTTCGGCAACGAACACGAGCGGGTGATGCCGCGTGGCGGGCTCGCGTTCGGTGACCTGCTGGTGCGCGGTGGTGACTACTACGGCTCGGTCGTCAACTTGGCCTCGCGTCTCGTCGACGAGGCGGTGCCCCAGGAGGTGCTCGTGAGCGAAGGCATGGCGGCGGCGTGTGTCGAGACGAGCTTCGAGCCGGCGGGGCGGCGAATGGTCAAAGGCTTCGACGACCCCATCGTGGTGTGCAGCATCGCGTCCGACTGAGTCGGTGGCCTGACTTCAGGTCTGGATGAGGAGTGGCGCAGTCTTGTAGCTGCGATTGCTCGACGTGTCGACGGCTTGGACTTGATACCAGTGGTTACCGGGGCCGTCGCTGCGGGTCGTCGTGGTGCCCGCCACGATGTCGACGATGGCGCCGTTGCGGTAGATGACGTAGCCGGCGATGCCTTGGTTGTCGGTGCTGGGCGTCCAGGTCAGCGTGATGTCGTCGGTGTCGGGATCGACGGTGCCGGCGAGGTCGCGTGGAGTCGACGGAGTGACGGTTTCGATGAAGACGGGCGCGGTTTTGTAGCTCACGTTTGCGGACGTGTCGATCGCTTGAACTTGATACCAGTGATTGCCGGGTGCTTCGCTGCGGATCGTGGTGGCAGTGGCGGTGCCGCCGACCGGAGTGCCGTTGCGGTAGATGATGTAGCCGGCCACGCCGCGGTCGTCGGTGCTCGGGGTCCAGGTCAGTGTGATGTCGCTGGTGAGTGGGTCGAGGGTGGTGGTGAGGTCGCGCGGTGTTGTGGGGTTCGATGTGTCGGGCGGCGGTGGTGGGCCTGCGGTGAAGACCGGCGTCGTGGCCGAACGGTTGCCCGCGGTGTCCATGGTGCGAACGAAGTACCGATCGTCGGGTGTGCCGTCGACGTCGCGGAACGTGGTGATCGAGATGAACGAAGCGAGGACGTCGTCGTTCTTGAGGAGTTCGTAGCGCACGTCGCCGTCGCGGTCGTCGGTTGCTCCGGTCCAGGCGAGGTCGATGCCATTGGAGGTCGCGGTCGCGCTCGGGTCGGTCGGTGGTGACGGCGGGGTGGTGTCGGCGGAGCAGAACTTGGCGAAGCCGGCGACGAAGCGCGGGACATCGCCGTCGAAGCTGCCGCGGTTGAAGTCGCCGCCACTCCACAGACAGTCGGTGGAGTCGGGGAAGAGTGCCCACGATCCTTCGCCTTCGCTGGTGCCGATCTGTGGGACCCAGTCGATGTGCTCGTGGGCGGTGCGGTCGTAGGCCGACATCCACCGGATCGGGAGCGAGCTCGTGGCACCGTCGAGTTCGGGCCAGTTGATGGCGTCTTGCCAGAGCTGCGTGGTGGCGTTGGCATGGCTGCCGGAGTAGACGATGCCGTTCATCTCGGTGAGCACTTGACCGTCGCCCCAGGTATCGCTGACCCAGCTACGGATGACGCTCCAGTCGCTCTTGGCGTAGACCGCGCGGAGTCGTTGTCCGCCCGACATCCAGACGTCGTCGTCGAGGGCGAGCACGGCTTGTTGGAACCAGTTGCTCGGGTCGTCGGGAATCGTGCGGATGTAGGGCGCGAGGTCGGGGACGAGGGTGCCGTCGGTGAACAGTCGGGCTGCGCCGCCGGTCGACTCGCCGTTGGTGAAGAAGAAGTTGCCGGCTCCGTAGACGCGGTCGCTCGTGGCGTCGACGTCGAAGACGGCGCCGTCGATGGTGGGGGCGAACGTGGTGTCGTGGACGGCGGTGGCGAGGTCGACTCGAACGATCCGGCTGACCTCTGCGGTGGGGGCGCCGGCGGCGGTGATGCGGGTGAAGTTGCCTGCGATGTAGAGGTCGGTTCCTTCGATGTCGATCGCGCGAGCGATGGGCCGGGCGGACGATTCGGGGAAGTCGAGGTCGACGCGCCAGCCGGGTGTGAGTTCGCCTGACGGCAGGTCGAGCGACGCCATGGCGTTGGTGAGGACACTGCCGTTCACGCTGGCGAATTGGCCGGCGACGATGAGGCGGTCGTCTGCGGTGACAGCGAGGTCCCAGACGTTCCCGTCGATCGTTGGGGTGAACGAGTTGATCCACGCGCCGGTGTCGCGGTCGAACGCGGCGAGGAACGCTTGGTCGTGCAGCTCGCCGGTGGCGGCGATCTCAACCTGTGTGAACTTGCCGCCGACGTACATGACGCCGTTGTGTTCGGCGAACGAGGTGACGCTGATGTCGGTTTCGTCGAACGAGTCGTTCTCGAGGTTGATGCCGCGCACCCCCGCGGCGAGCAGCTCGGTGCGAGGTGACACCAGGGGACCGGCTTCGACGACGACAGGTCCGAGGCCTTCGTCGGGAATCGGGTCAGCCGCCTCGGCGGGTGATGTGCTCGTGCTGATGCCGATGGCGCCGGCGCTGAGCGCTGCCGCGGCGAGGGCGATGATGACCGGTCGACGCCGCCAAGCAGAGCCGGTCGTTGAGGTTGTGTTGAGGCGCATGGTCTCTCTGTGCTGACTTGGTGCCGCTGGCGCCAAGGGTATGACATCGTCGATGACTTGCGACACGTCGCCCACGGGTTC
>CALICC010000390.1 GCA_938049325.1 uncultured Ilumatobacter sp.
TACATCCACGGGATCGGCAAGATTCCGGCCGAGCCGAACGGAGCGGCCGACACTGCGCCAACCGCCGGGTCAGACGCAAGTGGATGGGCGGGCAGATACGGAGCGAGGTGCGCACCCACGCCGATCGGTCCGACGCCGGGACCGCCACCGCCGTGCGGAATACAGAAGGTCTTGTGCAGATTCAGGTGGCTGACGTCGGCGCCGAATCGGCCGGGTTGGGCGAGCCCGACCAGTGCGTTGAGGTTTGCGCCGTCGACGTAGACCTGGCCACCGGCGTCGTGGATCAGCGCACACAGATCAGCGACCTCGACCTCGAACACGCCGTGGGTCGACGGATAGGTGATCATCACGGCACCAAGCCGATCGGCGTGCTCGTCGATCTTCGCTCGTACGTCAGAGAGGTCGACGTTGCCCCCTTCGTCGCATGCCACCACGATCACGTCGAATCCGGCCATCACGGCGCTCGCGGCGTTGGTGCCGTGTGCGCTCTCCGGGATCAGACACACCGTGCGATCGTCGTCACCGTTGGCCTGGTGGTACGCCCGAATGGCGAGCAGCCCGGCGAATTCGCCCTGGCTGCCGGCGTTCGGTTGGAGGCTCACGGCGGCGTAGCCGGTGATCGTTGCGAGCCGCGCCTCGAGGTCGTCGATGAGCTCGACATAGCCGGCAGCTTGATCGATCGGCGCAAACGGGTGGATGTTCGCGAACTCCGGCCACGTGATCGGAAGCATCTCCGAGGTGGCGTTGAGCTTCATGGTGCACGACCCGAGCGGAATCATCGTCCGATCCAGGGCCAGATCCTTGTCGCTGAGGCGCCGCAGATAGCGCAGCATCTCGTGTTCGGAGTGGTAGCGGTCGAACACGGCTTGCGTGAGGAACTCGTCGGTACGACGTTGTTGCGCACCCAGTCCATCGGGCACCCCGTCGACGTCGGCTCGGGTAACGGGTGTGCCGCCCAGGGCAGCGACGATTGCATCGACGTGTTCGAGGGTGGAGGTCTCATCGAATGAGATCGCGACCGAGATGTCGTCGACCCGGCGGATGTTGAATCCTGCACCGAGGGCCGAGTCGACCGCCGCCTGGGCTGCGGTTGCATCGCCCAGGTCGATCGTCAGAGTGTCGAACCAGGAGGTGTGTCGCAATGCCAGTCCGCCGCTGGTGAGTCCAGCGGCGGCGATTGAAGTGAGCCGTTGGACTCGCTCGGCAATGCGCTCGAGGCCGGTCCGCCCGTGCCACGCCGCGTAGAGGCCAGCAATGTTCGCGAGCAGGACCTGCGCGGTGCAGATGTTCGACGTGGCCTTCTCGCGACGGATGTGCTGCTCGCGAGTCTGCAGGGCGAGGCGCAGCGCTGGTCGTCCGGCGGTGTCGGTGCTCACGCCGACGATGCGGCCGGGCATCGAGCGCGCCGACTTCTCACGGGCCGCGACGAATGCGGCGTGCGGTCCGCCGAATCCCATGGGCACACCGAATCGCTGAGCCGAGCCAATCGCGATGTCGGCGCCCAATTGACCCGGGGGAGTGGCCAACACACATGCCAGCGGGTCGGTGATGACCGCGGTGACGCCACCGGCTTCGTGCACTCGGTCGATCGCCGCCGACCAATCGATGACCGCGCCCGTGGACGTCGGCAGGCTGAACAGTGCGCCGAACACTCCGGCTTCGTCGTCGAGAAGGTCGACGTCGCCGATGACGAGCTCGACCCCGACGGGTTCGGCACGGGTCCGCAACACAGCGAGCGTCTGCGGGTGCGTGTCGTGGTGGACGAAGAACCGCTGCGTCTTGGCCTTCGACTGACGACGCGCCATCGTCATGGCTTCGGCCGCAGCGGTGCCTTCGTCGAGGAGCGAAGCGTTGGCCACATCGAGGCCCGTCAACTCGGTCACCACGGTTTGGAAGTTGAGGATCGCCTCGAGGCGACCTTGGCTGATCTCTGGTTGGTAGGGGGTGTACGCCGTGTACCACGCCGGGTTCTCGAGCACGTTGCGAGCAATGACCGGTGGGGTGATCGTGCCGTGGTAGCCCATCCCGATCAGGGAGGTGACGATCTGGTTCTTGTTTGCCATGGCACGCATGCGGGCAATGGCCTCGTGCTCGGGAACTGGCTCGCCGAGTGCGAGGGGTTCGGTCGAGCGAATCGACTCGGGAAGCGTTTGATTCAACAGCTCAGCCGAGTCATCCGCGCCGAGGACCGACAGCATGTGCGCCAGCTCGTCCGGCGACGGCCCGATGTGGCGGCGAACGAACTCAGACGTCTCGAAGAGATCGGACAGGGGAGTGGTGGACACGAGAAGGCCTCCGACGGAAGGGTTTCGGGCCCCCGCTGTCATTGTTGCCTGAGAGTTTGAACCCGATCCAGGATCGGGTCTTTCACCGTGGGCGGACCGACAGGTGTCGGTCTCTTTCCAGCGTGCCTGTCTCGAACGGTCCGGGTGCCTGAGAGATTCCGGGGTGGTTGCTCCTTCGGCGCCACTGCACTGTGACTCTCCCGATCGAGAACGACGGCAATTGAGTTGTGCGATCGACTGTAACCGCGGTCAGGAGCGAGCGGCGCGCTCTTCTTCGTACTTGCCGATCTCGGTGAGCTGGGCGCCGAGCGTGGCGTCGACCCAGCGGGTTCCGGCGTCGACGATCTTGTCGTAGCTGGCCTGCACTGGAGCTGCCTGGCCGGTGAAGTGCGGCATCACCTCGTAGGCGAACAGCTCGTAGCTCTCCTTCGTCGCCCGCCAATCGGCGAAGTCAGCTCCCATCATCATGTAGCAACCGAAGCCGCCGGTCTTCTCCTGCAACCGCTCGATCTGTGCGATCGCCATCTCGGGCGTACCGATGACCATGCGCCCCGACTCGTTCATGAAGTCGACGAACTCGTCGTAGTCGGTTGGCGGGCCGGGTTCGTTCGGGTCACCCATCGGCAAGATGTGGCTCAGGTAGTCGAAGACCCACTGCATGCCGTACTTGCAGTTCTCGCGCGCCTCGGCCTCGGTCGCCGCGATGTGCATCGGGCCCATCAGCCGCCAGTCGCTGCGGTTCGCGGTGTGGCCGGCCAACGCGGCCTCCTCTTGCCAAACGTTGTAGTTGTAGTCGAGCACGCCGAAGCCGGCCGGTTCCGTTGCGGCGACCGAGATGAGACCGACACCGTGGCGTCCGGCGAGCTTGGAGCCGGACGGTGACACGGTCGACACGAGCGCAACGTCGAAGTCGGAATACGGACGCATCTGCAGGACCGCTTCGTCGCAGGTGAACCAGTCGGTCTTCTCGGTGACGGTTTCGCCTTCGAAGAGCCGCATCATCACGTCGAACGCCTGGTGCATGCGCGGCCGTTGATCGTTGGGGTCGATCCCGAGCATCGCTGCGTCGGACGTCAGCTGGCCAGGCCCGGCGCCGAACATCATCCGACCCTTGGTGAGATGGTCCAACATCACGATGCGGTCAGCGAGGATCAGGGGGTGGTGATAGGGGAGCGAGTTCACGCCGGTGCCGAGTTTGATGCTCGTCGTTCGTTGCGACGCTGCTGCGATGAACACTTCCGGACTCGCGATGAGCTCCGAGCCTGCGGAGTGATGCTCACCGATCCAGGCCTCGTGGTACCCCAGCTTGTCGAGCAAGTCGATCAGTTCCAGGTCGCGGTGCATGGCCAGCGTGGGGTTGACGCCCGTCTTGTGCATCGGGGGCAGAAAGATCCCGAATCGCATCGGCTGCTCGATCGTGAAGCGTGACATGCCACGATCTTGGCATGAACACTGGAACCGTGAACCTGTCGAACGTGCTCGCTCGGCATCGGCGCTCCCTCGACGGCGAGTGGAACGTCATCATCGACCCATACGAAATGGGCTACATCGGGATCTTGGACTTTCCGAACAAGCGTGGGTTCTTCCGCGATCAGAAACCGCGCCATCCGGGCGAGCGCATCGAATACGACTTCGACCTCTCACCGACGCTAACCGTTCCCGGCGACTGGAACACTCAGGCCGAGCGCTTGCACTACTACGAGGGATCGGTCTGGTATCGCCGCAAGATCTCGCTCACGGCAGCTGAGCTCGCCGTCGGGCGCGTGTTCTTGCACGTCGGCGCCGCCAACCACACGAGCCGCGTCTTCCTCGACGGCGTCGAACTCGCCACGCACGTCGGCGGTTTCGGCCCGTATG
>CALICC010000391.1 GCA_938049325.1 uncultured Ilumatobacter sp.
CCGGCGGCCCAGCGTTCGCCGGCCAGTCGCGCCACCACGTCGACGACGTGTTGCATCGTGACGTCGATGCCTTCCTCGGCCAACGACGTGACCGGCTTGTCGCCGATGCCACACGGGATGATGTGCTCGCGCATGTACGCGAGGTCAGTCGACACATTGAGCGCAAAGCCGTGCATGGTGCGACCGCGACGCAACCGGACACCGATGGCACAGATCTTGCGTTCGTGGTCGGTTCCGGGGTCGAGCCATACACCCGCATACCCGGTCAGGCGTCCGGCGTTGGGCAGACCGAACTCCGCCAACGCGTCGATGATCAATCCCTCCACCCCGCACACGTGATCGGACGCGCCGATCGAGTTGTCGAGGTTCAGAATCGGATAACCGACGAGCTGCCCCGGGCCGTGATAGGTGATGTCACCGCCGCGTTTGACCGCAACGAGTTCCGCACCGACGGCAGCCGGCTCCGAGAGGAGGTTCGCATCGAGGTCGGCCGTGCGCCCGTGGGTGAACACGTGCGGATGCTCGAGCAGCACGAGGTGCTGACCCCGACCATGTTCGAAGAGTGCCGACTGCACCGCGAGCGCCTCGCGGTAGGGCACCGAGCCCAACCACCGAACTCGCAGCGCGTGCGGAGAGGTCACAACTCGGTGTTCCAGTCCTTTGTTTCGAGGATCTCCTTGACCCGCTTCAGGAAGCCGGCGGCGTAGGCGCCGTCGAACGCGCGGTGGTCCCAGCTCATGGCGAGGTTGCCGACCGGGTGGATGGCAATGGCTTCGCCGCCGTCGGGACCCTTGGTGACGACCGGCTTGCGCACGATTGCATCGGTTGAGATGATGCCGACCTGCGGCTGGTTGATGATCGGCATCGTGAGCACCGAACCGGCCGAGCCGTTGTTCGAGATGGTGAACGTGCCGCCCGAGATCTCGTCAGGAGCGAGCTTGCGGTTGCGAGCACGGTCGGCGAGGTCGGAGATCTCGGTCGCGATGGCGCCGAGCCGCTTCGTCTCGGCATCGCGCAACACCGGCGCGAGCAACCCCTCGTAGTCGAGGTCGACGGCGATGCCGAGGTCGATGTAGTTGTGGATGATCAACTCGTTGCCCGAGACGCTTGCGTTGAGGTGCGGGAACTCACCGAGACCGTCGATGATCGCTCGGGAGATGAACGGCAAGTAGGTCAAGCTGAACCCGTGCTGCGCCTTCCACGCCGCCTTGTGCGCGGACCGGACGAGGTCGACGTTCGCGAAGTCGACCTCGACGACGCTGAACGCGTGCGGGCTGACCGACTTACTCATGACCATGTGGCTGCCCGTGAGCTGGCGGATCTTCGACAGAGCGATCGACGAATCGCGTTCGCCGGCGCTGACGCTCGGTGCAGGCGCCGGAGCGGCGGCAGCGGCAGGAGCGGCGGCCGCAGCCGGGGCAGCGGCAGGAGTCGGAGCGGCGGCAGGTGCGACAGGAGCGCTCGAGCCGTGAGCGTCGATGTGGTCGAGTACGTCGTCGCGAGTGATGCGACCGCCGGGGCCCGTTCCGGTCAGCGTGTCGGGGTCGATGCCGTTGTCATTGATGAGACGGCGCACGACGGGCGAGAGCAAGCGCGCATCGCCAGCTTCGGCAGCCGGAGCGGCCGGAGCCGGAGCCGGAGCCGGAGCCGGAGCTGGGGCGGGCGGCGGCGGTGTCGGCGCGGCGGGCACTGGTTCGGGGGCCGGAGCAGCGGCGGGCTCGGAGGCTGGCGCGGGCGCCTCAGCGGGAGCTGGTGCGGCCGCAGGAGCTGCGCCACTGTCGCCGACGACGGCGATGACGGTGCCGACCTCGACGGTGTCACCTTCTTCGGCGCG
This sequence comes from uncultured Ilumatobacter sp., assembly GCA_938049325.1. Lineage (GTDB taxonomy): Bacteria > Actinomycetota > Acidimicrobiia > Acidimicrobiales > Ilumatobacteraceae > Ilumatobacter_A. The sequence goes on from CALICC010000391.1 coordinate 1,835, forward strand.
GATTTCGGTCAAGGTGCCTGAAACAGGCGACGGCACTTCGGTGTCGACCTTGTCGGTCGACACCTCGAACAACGGCTCGTCTTCGGCAACCTCGTCACCGACGGCCTTGAACCACTGTGTGATCGTTCCTTCGGTGACGGTTTCACCGAGCTGCGGGAGGGTGACGTCTGCCATGTGTTTGTTCCTTCTTCGAGTGCGGAGTATGCGATGTTCGGATGAGTTGATGAGAGCGAGGAGCGTCAGCCGTTGAAATTGCGCCCGGTGAGCGAGAGCACGGTTTCACCGAACAGTTCGCTCAAGCTCGGGTGAGGTTGGACGAACTCGGCGACTTCGTCGACCGAAGCTTCCCAGTTGACGGCGAGGTAACCAGCCGACAGTTGCTCGGTGACCCACGGACCGACCATGTGCACGCCGAGAATCTGTCCGGCCGTGCCGTCGGCGCGCTTCTTCGCGATGATCTTGACGAGCCCGTCGGTCTCTCCGAGGATCATCGCTCGGCTGTTGAACTTGAACGGGTGCTTCGCGACGACGACGTCGTGACCCAGCTCCTTGGCCTGTGCTTCGTCGGGGCCGGCCCACGCCACTTCGGGGTGGCAATAGATCGCCCACGGGACCCGGTCGTACATGACCGGCATCGGGCTCTCGCCCAGCAGGTGCTTGATCACGAGGATCGCTTCGGCGTAGCCGACGTGCGCGAGTTGCGGGGTGTTGATGAGGTCGCCGACGGCGTATACGCCGGGCTCACCGGTTTGGCAGTACTCGTCAACCTCGACGAAGCCGCGATCGTCGACGACGACCGCGGTGCCATCGAGGCCGAGCTCATCGGAGAACGGACGGCGACCGACCGACACGATCACGGCATCGACCTCGACCGACTCGCCGTCGCCGAACGCCACGGTTGTGCCGCCCGAATCATTGGGCGTGTGGCCATTGACCATGACGCCGGTCTTGATCGCGATCTTCTTCTTCTTGAACGACTTCTCGACGACCTTCGCCACGTCTTTGTCGAGGCCGGGGAGGATCTTCGGCAAACCCTCGAGGATGGTGACCTCGGAGCCGAGGTCGGCGAAGGTCGACGCGAATTCGCAGCCGATCGCGCCGCCGCCGATCACGGCGACTCGCTCCGGCAACGTGTCGAGGTCGAGCACTTCGTCGCTGGTCATGATCGGCCCGCCGCGCTCGAAGCCAGGAATCAGTCGTGGGACCGACCCCGCGGCCAGCAGGATCGAATCACCAGTGATGCTTGCCGAACCGCCGTCACCGAGTGCGACGTCCACGCGACGACCCGCACCGAGTGAGCCGATTCCGTTGAAGACTTCGACCTTGCGACCCTTGCACATTGCGCCGATGCCACCGACGAGCTGCTTCACGATGCCCTGCTTGCGCTCCTGAGTCTTGGCGAACGCGACCGATGCCGACCCCTTCGTCTCGATCCCGAAGTCGGCGGCGTGATCGACATGGCGTTTCACCGCGGCGGTCTCGAGAAACGCCTTTGCCGGAATGCAGCCGCGGTTGAGGCACGTACCGCCCAGGGCGTCCTTCTCGACGAGTGCGACGTTGAGGCCGGCCGACGCGCCATACAGCGCTGCTGAGTATCCGCCTGGGCCGCCGCCGATCACGACGAGGTCAAAATGGTCTGATTGATCACTCACAGGCTGTCACGGTAGCGCTCCCTCGGCCGGTCGTTACCCGCTACGCCCAAGTGACCGGCGGGTAACCGGTAGCGCGAGCACCATGATCCGCGTCACGCCGGCGTGCCCGCCTCAAGTGCCGAGCTGCCAGGTGCGCTGTGCGTCACCGCGCACCACGAGCAGTGCTCGATTCGACGACTCGACCGCGCTGATGTCGAAGTCGAGTCGGCATCTCGTCGGCGCCACAGATATCTCAGTGCAGCGTCCGTCGGACGGTGCAGTGAGTGGGTCGAGGCGTCGGTCGCCCGTGACGAGACTGAAGCCCGACAGATCGTCATCGACCCCACTGATCTCAACGTCGGCGCTGAACACGTCGTTTGCATTCGACCCGCCGAACACGACGATGTCGAGATCGCCGATTGATGCCGACTGTCCGACGACCCCTGGCTCGACGACTGTTTCCTGACCCGAGAGCTGCAGCAACAGGACCCCACCCGCCAGCAGGATCATCAGTGCGGTTCCGACCGAGAGGAGCAGCAGCGTTCGCGTCTTCATTCGGGCTGTGAGGTTACGGCGTCGTTGCCCGAGTGCGTCCGACGCGCTGGCGATGAACAGTCGGGAAACGTGTAGGCGCCCTGGCCAGATCGACTCCTCCTCGACCGATACCCTGACGACATGACTTCTCGACGATCGGTTCGCCTGGCGGCACTCGCCCTGGCTGCAGGGACGTTCGCGTCGGCGTGCGGCGCCGCGTCCGATGAAGCGTCCGACGACTCAGCATCTCCGGCGACGGTGGCTGTCGCCGCCGAACCCGCCGCAACCGACGCACCGTCGACCGACGCCGCGCCCGCTGGCACCGCACCCGAGATTCTCCAGTTCACCAACGCCCTCGTCGGCGGTGGCGAGCTCGACGCCGCAACGCTCGGCGACAAGCCGACTGCGTTCTGGTTCTGGTCCCCCACTTGAAGCACGTGCAACCGTGAAGCTCCCTCGGTCGAGGCAGCAAGTATCAAGTACCAAGATCAAGTCAACTTCGTCGGTGTGGCGTGGACCGGCAGCGACGATTCGTTCCAGGGCTTCGTCGACAAGCACGGGTTGACCTTCCCGCAGCTCAACGACGAGCCCGGCAACGTCTTCGCCCGTTTCGACGTCGCGTTCCAACCAGCACTCGTCATCGTCAAGCCCGACGGCGGGCTCGAAACCGTCGCCGGCGCGGTCGACGAAGCGCTGCTCGATCAGATCATCTCCGAATCGATCTGACCCACCGCGAAGCGGCGACTACAACGCCCAGCAGTTCGGGCGGACCGAACGATGACGCAGGGCATCGCGCACGCCGTCGTAGACGGCGCCGTCGATGAGGAGGCCGAGGTGGCCGACGACGCGCAGCCAGCAACGGCTCTGAAGCCGCACGTTCGTCGCTCCGTCGTTGAGCCGAGCGGTCGATGCCGGAAAGACGATCTCGTCGTACGACGTGTAGATGTTCGTGTAGTCGACTGAGCCAATCGTGTCGTCGCCTGCGTTGAGATCGGCCAAGAAGGCTGACCCGATCGCCATCTGCTCACAGCTCTCGCAGAATCCCTGGACACCCAACACGTTGCCGAGGTTGGCCAGCGCCGTGCCGTTGTTCGGCGTCCCGAGCATGATGAGACTGTCGACCTCGGTGTCACCGCCGAGGTACTTCACGAAGTACCGGGCGACCAGGCCACCTTGGCTGTGGCCGACCAAGTCGACGTTCGACGCTCCGGTTTGGGCAAGCACGGCATCGACGTAAGCAGCCAACGCCACCGACGAGTCGACGATGTCGCCGATGCCGAGGCCGGGCAGTTCGAAGATGTACGCGTCGTACCCGCTCGCGTCCAACCGCGCCCGCAGAGGTTCGTTGGCGAACGCGGGCGACACCGTGCCCGCCACGACGATGACCGGATCGGAGACGGCCGCCGCAGGGGTGGGTGCAACCATCTGCACCACCCCGACAACAGAGGCGAAGGCGGCCAACCCAGCCCAGAGGCGACGGAGGGGACGTGTGGGTCGTGTTGTGGGTTGCATCGGCAGACCTTTGACTCGCTGATATGACGGTGGTCACACTAGCCACTCAGCCTTCGGTCGAGCGCACATCGGTTTGCGGCCGTACTGTCCAGGCATGCGAATCGCGATCACCGGAGCAAGTGGCCTCATCGGGACGGCGCTCACGGCCCGACTTCGAGCCGACGGACACGAAGCGGTCCCGGTGGTGCGCCGCTCCCCCGGCGACAACGAAATCGGATGGTCGGTCGACGAACAACGCATCGAAGACGACGCCTTCGACGGCATCGATGCGGTCGTCCACCTCGCCGGCGCCGGGATCGGCGATCGTCGGTGGACCGACAGCTACAAGGCCGAACTCTTGTCGAGCCGCACCGACGGCACCGCGCTGGTCGCCGGCGCGATCAACTCGGCCACCAATCCTCCGGCCACCTTGCTGTCGGGTTCCGCGATCGGTATCTACGGCTCGAGCCTCACCGACACATTCGACGAAACGAGCCCAGCGGGCACCGGCTTCCTCGCCGAACTCTGCACAGCATGGGAGGACGCTGCCGCTCCGGCAGGCACCGACGGCACTCGCGTCGTGCTGTTGCGTACCGGCATCGTCTTGTCCGCAGCCGGCGGCGCACTCAAGAAGCAACTCCCGCTCTTCAAGTTCGGGTTGGGCGGCAAGATGGGCCGCGGCGACCAGTGGCAGAGCTGGATCCACATCGACGACCAGGTGAGTGCCATCGTTCATCTCCTCACGAGCACAACGTCCGGGCCGGTCAACGTGACATCACCGAACGCCGTCACCAACGCTGAGTTCACCAGCACGCTCGGCGACGTCCTCAAACGACCGACGGTGCTCCCGATCCCCAAGTTCGGACCGAAGCTGTTGCTCGGCGGCGAACTCGCGGACAACCTGCTCTTCACCGGCCAGCGCGTCGCTCCGTCGGTCCTCCAGGCCGACGGGTTCGAGTTCGAGCACCCGACCCTCGAGGCGGCGCTGCGAGATATTCTGAAGAAGTGAGCGACGCCCCAGTCATCGTCGTCGGCGCCGGACTCGCAGGCTTGTCGTGCGCAGTCACGTTGTACGAGGCCGGGCACGACGTGCGCGTACTCGAAGCAAGCAACGGCGTCGGCGGACGCGTGCGCACCGACCGCGTCGACGGATTCACACTCGACCGCGGATTCCAGGTGGCGCTCACCGCCTACCCCGAACTGCATCGCCAGATCGACATGGACGCGCTACACCTCCAGGCGTTCGACCCGGGAGCACTCGTGTGGCGCGACGGGCGCGGCCACGAAGTCTCCGACCCGTTCCGTAAGCCCGCAAGTGTCGCATCCACGGTGCGCGCGCCGATCGGCGGACTCGCCGACAAGGCACGCATCGGGCTCCTGCGTCAACGAGTACGCACCACTCACCCCGCGCAGCTGTTGCGACGCGACGACATCTCGACCGAGCAAGCGCTCTACGACGCCGGCTTCTCCGAGTCGATCGTCCAACGCTTCTTCCGACCGCTCGTCGGGGGCATTCAGCTCGATCCCGACCTCGCCGACAGTCGACGCATGTTCGACGTCATCTTCCGGATGCTGGCCGACGGCGACTCAGCCGTGCCGAGCACCGGCATGGACGCGATCCCGGCGCAGCTCGCCGCCCGCCTCCCGAACGGTTCGATCGAACTCGATCGACGCGTGGCTGCAGCAACGGCGTGGTCGGTGACGGTGGACGACGGTGACGAGCACGCGGCGTCCGCCGTGGTCGTCGCCACCGACGGGCCGGCCGCAAGCAACCTGCTCGGTCTGGACCCAGTGCCGTCGAAGGCGGCGGGTTGCGTGTACTTCGCAGCCGATGAGGCTCCGAGCGACACGCGATGCGTGATCCTCGACGGCACCGGCCTCGGCCCCGTGCTCAACGTCGCGATCATGAGCAACATCGCACCGACGTACGCGCCGAGCGGTCAGCATCTGATCGCAGCAGCACTCCCCGGCCACATCGGCGGCGATCTCGAACACACCGCTCGTCGCCAACTTCGGCGATGGTGGGGCCCCGCCGTCGACACCTGGGACCATCTCGCGACGTATCGGATTCCCCACGGCCAGCCCGGCCAGGCACCCCCGTTCGCACCAAAGCAACCCGTCGCGTTGAGCGATGGACGCTACGTCTGCGGCGACCATCGAGACACGGCGTCGATCCAAGGCGCGCTGTACTCCGGACGCCGATGCGCCGACGCCATCATCGCGTCACGCGGCTGACCACCTCGCACCGCTTCCCTCCAACTCACTCACGCGGCTAAGCATGGGTGATGAGTCACGACGTCACCGTTGAGGAAGCACCCGAGCGAGTCGTACGACGCAGCATTGTTGTCAACGCTCCTGCGACGACGGTGTTCGACATACTCGCGAACCCGGCTCGCCACCACGAGTTCGACGGGTCCGGCACGGTTCGCGACGCGGCGACGTCTGCGCCGACGCGCCTGCACGCCGGCGCCAAGTTCGGCATGTCGATGCGCATGTTCGTTCCGTACCGAATGACCAACGAAGTCATCGAGTTCGAAGAGAACGAGCGCATTGCCTGGCGACACATCGGTGGGCACGTCTGGCGATATTCACTGACGCCATCCGACGCCGGCACGCTCGTCACCGAAGAGTTCGATTGGCGCCCGTCAAAGTTTCCGTTGTTCTTGCGACTGACGAAAGCGCCAGCATCCAACGCGGATGCCATCGAAAAGACACTCCCACGGCTACGCGATGTCGCCGAGGCCGACCACGTCAGCTGAGTGACTGGCCGCCGTCCACGACCTCGTCGACAACCACGTCCGGGCCCCCACTATCGTCATCACCATGTCGACGCAGTGGCTGACCCCGAGCGAAATGAGCGCGTGGCGCGCCTTCATCCAGGTCACCGGCAATCTGTCGGCAGCGCTGGAGCGGGACCTCGCGGTGCTCGGATCCACGCTCGGCGACTACCAAGTGTTGGTCTACCTCTCCGAAGCGCCGGGCGACTCGATGCGCATGTGCGACCTCGCCGATGCGCTACAACTCTCGCCGAGCGGCCTCACTCGACGACTCGATGGGCTCGTGAAGGCCGGACTCGTCGTTCGCAATCCATCGGCAAGCGACGGGCGAGTGATGATGGCCGTGCTCACCAGCGAAGGTCGAGGCCAGCTGACAGCCATGGCCCCCGGTCACGTCGACAGCGTGCGGCGGCGCATCTTCGATCACCTCGACGACGCTCAGGTCAGTGCGATGGAGTCGATCTTCCTCGCCATTGCTGCCGGTCTCGCCAACACGGGTGACGCACCGGACGTTTCGGTCGCCTGAGCTCAGCTGAACTTCAACTGGCCACGGTACCGCTGGCGTCGCGCGGCGCTCTGGCGCGGATGCCGATCGGAGCACTCACGGTGAAGCCAAGGAGATGGCGATCCTCTTCGGACTCGCCTGCCCAGAAGCCGTATTCGCGGTGCGTACGGGCATGGTTGCGACACGGGTCCTGCACCGGACACTGCGCACACAGACGCATTGCCTTGGCCTCGCGACGAGCCCGCGCTTGGGGGCGCTCGGCCTTCTTCGCGAAGAAGAGTGTGACGTTTCCGCTGCATGCGGCCTGGCTCCGCCAGTCAACTTCCGGAGTGATCACAGCTTCGACTTCGCTTGCGGAAGACATGGTGCGGGATGACCTTTCGATGCAGGAGACGGGCATGTTGTGGAACACGACTAATTTAGCGGTGTTTAGCAATAATTAGCAACGCAATGGGTCGAACGCGAGTGAGACCTATCATCTCGATGATGGGAAGCAGCGGCCAGGGGGTCGACCTCCGAGAGGCTGCGGCTGAACTTGGCGTCCACTATCAGACCGCGTATCGCTGGGTTCGCACCGGCCGCCTGCGGTCTCAACAGGTCGACGGCCGCTACTTGATCACGCAGGCCGACATCGCAGAACTGAATGACGAACGGACGCGCCCGCAACAGCGCGCGACGACGTCGCAGCGACGGATGATCGGCGCAGCCGACAAGATGTACTCCGCACTCGTCGAAGGCGATGAACTCACCGCACGCCACATCACTCACGCGGTGCTGAGCGAAGGAACGCCCGTGATCAAGTTCATCGCCGACGTCATGGTGCCACCGCTTCGCCGCATCGGCGACGGGTGGCGTTCGGGTGATCTCCCGATCTGGGTCGAACACCGAGCTTCGTCCACGTGCGAGCGCATGTTGGGCGACATCGCTCCGTCCCCGAGGGGTCGACGTCGCGGCACGGCGATGGTTGCCGCAGTCGAGGGCGACCGCCACGCACTCCCGGCCTCGATGGCAGCGGTGGCGCTCCGGGCGAACAACTGGCGCGTCCACCACCTCGGCGCCGACATCCCGACCGCCGAGCTCGTGTCGTTCACCGAACTTCACGACGTCGACATCGCCGTACTCACACGCACCAATCCACAATCCGAGCCGGTGGCCGCCGAGGCCGCCGGGCTGATCGCGGCGACAGGAACACCGGTCATCGTCGGCGCCCCTGGACGAACGCTCGAGCAGCTCATCGACGAAGCGCGTGACGCCATCCACCGCGCTCCGACCGCCACCACCTAGCCCACTGCACTCGACCCCGCCCGCCTGGGCCACATGGCGGATCGGGGCCTATCGTCCAGATGATGATCGAACTGCCACTCGGGTTTCGTCAGTACGTGACCAACGTCGGCATCAAGGACGACACCGACGACTTCGTCGTGGTCGCCACCGACAACCCGATCCCCACGGCGGGTGTGTTCACCAAGAGCCGCTTCTCCGGTCCGAGCGTCGAAGTCAGTCGGAGCCATCTCGCCAACCAGACCGCCCAAGCAGTCGTCGTGATCTCGAAGAACGCGAACGTCGCCACCGGGCTCGACGGCAAGCGCGACGCCGCCGAAGTCGTTCGATCGGTCGCAGAACGGCTCGGAGCTCAGACGTTCGATGTCGTCATCGCATCGACCGGCGTGATCGGTCGGCGCTACCCAATGGAGCAGGTACGCGAGGGCATCGCGTCGATGCCGGTGCCGCTCACCGCCACTGACGCCGCAGCACCCGCAACCGGAATCATCACGACCGACACCGCCAGAAAGATCTCCGAAGCAACCATCAGCGGATCGTCGGCACGCATCGTCGGCATCGCGAAGGGTGTCGGCATGATCGAGCCCGACATGGCAACACACATCTCGCTGCTCTTCACTGACGCCGACATCGCGCCGCAGGCGCTGGACACGATGTTTCGACGGGTGGTCGACCGCACGTTCAATTGCGTCAGCATCGACACCGATACGTCGACCAGCGACTCGTCGATCATCATGGCTTCCGGCGAGGCCGGCCCCGTTGATCTGCACGCTTTCGAAGACGCACTCGACCTGGTCTGTCTCGACTTGACGAAGCAGATCGCGCGAGACGGCGAGGGCGCCAACGCGCTCATCGAGGTCTACGTCGATACCGCGTCGTCGACGGCCCAAGCAAAGCGCGTCGCCAAGACGATCGTGAACTCACCGCTGGTCAAGACGGCCGTGCACGGAGGCGACCCGAACTGGGGACGCGTCGCCATGGCGATCGGCAAATGTTCGGACGACGAGGACATCGACCAGGAGAACGTCGTGATCCGATTCGGCACGACCGAGGTGTATCCGACGCTGCTTCGTGACGCCGACCTCGCCGCGCTGTCGAGCTACATGCGCTCCGACCACGTGGTCATCCACGTGTCGCTGGCGACTGGAAGCGAGATGTCAACGGTCTACGGATGCGATCTCAGTGACGAGTACGTCAGGTTCAACGCCGACTACACAACCTGACCGCGTCGACGTTCTACGAGACCGTGACGACCCCGTAGAACGCGACATGATCCTTGATGTGGCTGGCCTTCTCCTTGGGCGACGAGTAGAACCAGGCGGCATTCGACTGCGTCGAGCCGTCGACGGTGATGTCGTAGTAGCTCGAATCACCCTTCCACGGGCAGTGCGTCGAATGCTCCGTCAAGGAGAAGAACTCCATGTTCACCGAGTCCGGCGGGAAGTAGTGGTTGCCTTCGACGACCACGGTGTTGTCTGACTCAGCAAGGACGGTTCCGTTCAGCACAGCTTTCATGAAGAGTGCAACAGGAGCCCACGCGCAGATGTTCCCCGAAAACGCAAACAGCCGAACCCGTCAAACAGGTCCGGCCATGCGCTCGAAAAGGCGGCTCGCCAAAGGGGCGACTGGTGGTCGAGGTCAAGGCGCGTGACGACGACGGTGCCTCCAGGGCACCGAGGAGTTCACGCAACGCAGAGATCGGGCGCCAGACGTCACTTTGGGGGCATGCGGATGCCACCGTCGACGCGTATCGACTCGGCGTTCATGTAGCTGTTGGTCACGCACTCGACGACCATGCTCGCGAGCTGCTCGGGGTCGCCGAGACGCTTCGGGAACAACACGCCCTTCTGCAGGTTTTCCTTGAACGCTTCGCTGGCTTCACCTTCGCCGTAGATCGGCGTATCGATGAGGCCGGGTGCGACGGTGTTGACACGGATGCCGGCCGCGGACAGGTCTCGTGCGATCGGAAGCGTCATTCCGACAACACCGCCCTTCGATGCCGAGTAGCTGGCCTGGCCGATCTGGCCGTCGAACGCAGCGACGGATGCGATGTTGACGATCGCTCCGCGCTCGCCGTGCTCGAGCGGCTCGGTCGTGCTCATGGCGGTCGCTGCGACGCGAATGGCATCGAAGGAACCGATGAGGTTGATGGCGACGACCTTCTTGAACGCATCGAGATTCGCTGCTGACTCCAGCGTTCCGTCGCGGCCGATCGTGCGCTGCGCCCAACCGATGCCAGCCGAGTTGACGAGCACCCGAACGGGCCCCATCGACTTGGCCATCTCGACGGCGTTGACCAGATCGTCGGTATTGGTGACGTCGACCTTCGCGAACGCGCCACCGATCTCGTCAGCCAGCGCGTTGCCGGCCTCCTCGTTCAGATCGGCAATGACGACCTTTGCGCCGCGGTCGGCGAGCATGCGGGCACTGGCTGCTCCAATACCGGAGGCTCCACCCGTAACGATTGCACTTGCACCTGTGATGTCCATCTCCAGAATCTACGACGCGACCCCGACAGGCGAACAATCCGATCGGCCGAGCAGCCGCTGAGCTGGTCAACTGGCGGGAATCGGACCGACGGAGAACCGGGTGTCAACGAGCCGTTCTGGCACCGCTCCGACGAAGCTCGCGTCCGTGCCACCCCGGAACCACCCGGCGACATCCAAGATCACATTGGTTGGGCGCTCGACGAACACGCAGATCGTGCCGTCGGCGCCGATCGGCGCAATGACCGAGTTGGCACGGTTCTGTCCGGCGAGGAAGTTGATGTTCGATGCCAACGGCTGCTCTGTGCCGCACGGCCAGATCGTGGCATACCCGTTCGCCGTCGGATTGGCGACCGTGAGGTTGAGCGCAACGGCTGTTGCGCTCTCGGGCACGACGATGACTGAATCAGTGTCGTCCGGGTCGTTCAGCTCGGCGCCGACGATCTCCACGGTGAGCGGTGCGCCAGGTTGAACGAAGTTCTGTTGCGATCCCAATCCGGTTCGCGTGTCGACCAGTCGTGTCGGCGTGGCTGCTTCGAACGCGGGGACCGCGAGTGCTGCTCCACCCACGGGCAGGCTGCCGTCGAAGAACCCGGCGAGGTCGACGAGCACGTCGGCCGGTTGGCTCACATGCACGCAGATGTCACCGGCGGAGCCCACGGGTGCGACGACGCCGTTGCTGACGATCGTCCCTGCGTCGAAGTTGACGTTGGAGGCCAGGGGCATGGGGTTCTCGCACGACCACACCGTGGCGAAACCGTCGGCTGACGAACGCACAATTGCCACGTTGACCGCAACCGCGGCCGCGCTGGACGGTACGTCGGCGGCCGTGCCGTCTGGGCGCATCGCGCTGCGACCCGCGACGGGGATGCGCAACGGAGCGTTGGGCTGCACGCGAGCGGTCGGAGCTCCGATGGCGTTGCGCGTGTCGACGACACGTTGCGGAACCAGGCCGACGAATGGGTCAGCCGCGGCACCGCTCCCACCGCCGGGGAACCAGCCTGCGATGTCGACGATGATGTCGGTACCGACCGACGAGTACAGGCACACGGTGCCGTCATCGCTGATCGGTGCGATGACGTTGTTGGCCACCACCTGGCCAGCCGAGAAGTTCAGCGAGGAGACGGTGGGACGGTCGCCCTGACAGGGCCAGATCGTCGCGAAGCCGCCGTTGAGAGGTCGTACCATCGTGACGTTCAAGGCGACACCGGCTGCATCGTCGGGCACGGTGATCGTGCCGCCATCAGCCGCAGTCAGCGTCTGGCCCACGACCGGCAATTCGATCTTCTTCGGCGGAGCGAGGAAGTGCGTCGGCGCGAGTTCGAGGATCTCCGAACGCAGCCACAGCGCGAACTCGGCCTGACCGGTGGCGGTGAGGTGAACACCGTCGCTGTTGAACCAACGCGCCCGTTCTGAATTGTTACTCGCCGCTTCCCAGTCGAGCACGCTCAGCGTCGGCCACCGTCCGGTCGCTGCATCGAGCGCAGCGTTCGACGCTGTGTACATCAACGCTCCACCCGTGCGTCGAATGTCGGCCATGTTGACCCACGCGACCTGACGCACATCTCGAGCGTTGAGGGCGTTCATCATCGCGTCGATGTCGGAGGCGAAGGTGGCGGGGTCGTCGTTGTAGCCGAGTTCGACCACCACGAGGTCGAGACCGCGTGGCAACGCTGCCGCTGCAGCGATACCGGTGCTTCCGTTGCAAGCTTCGCGGGTCGTGCAACGGCTGTCGACGGCGTCGACGGTGCGCGACGTGAACGTGCCGTCGGTGACCCGCAGGAACTCTCCATCGGTGTGCGCAATGCTGTTCGCCACGGAGTCACCGATGAACCCGAGCGACTTGTTCGTCGTTTGTTCACGGACGACTCGAACCGTGAAGCCGGGCGACCTCAAGTCGTAGGCGTTCCGGAAGTTCCACGCTTGCTGCCGGAAGGTGCCGTTCGTCCCGGTGACGACGAGGTCGTCGAACCAGATCCCATCGAAACCCTGGAAGTTGGCGCTCTGCGTGGGCGCCATCGAGGCCGATGTGATCGTGCCGAGGCCGTGGCGACTCGCAAACGTGTCGGCATCGAGCACACGGGTCCACTTGTGGTTTGGGTTCGGTGCGGTGTCGTCGCCGATGTCGTTGACGGGCGGGAAGGCGCCACCCGCGGTGCGCGGGCCGTTCGATGCCGAGAACTCCGTCGACACGATTTGCCCAGCGAGCGGATGCCCCGACGGCCAGCGCCGGACCACGTTGGCGGTCGCGGCGATCGCGGCATCGGTGGCTTCGTACTCGACACGTGTCGCACTACCGGTTGCCGAACTCCGCTTGGCCGAGCCGCCGTACACCTGACACGCCGTCGTGTCGCATGTCGTGGCATACCGTTGCGACGATCCCGGGTAGGTGTAGGTGCGGTTCTGCTGCAGCCCGTATGAGCGCGCAGCAACCGCCTGCGCCCGTACGGCGTTTGCGCCGGCACCGCCACCCGCGTTCGCCCAGCTCGCCGCAATCTCCTTCGGGACCACACCGCGCAGGTAGGCCTCGGCCAGCACGTCGTTCACGACGCGGTTCCCCGACGACGAATGCACGACATCGATCGCGCCGCGATAGTGGTTGACCGCACCACCAGACGAACACACGCCGAGCACGTCGTTGCGATTCGTCGCTGCGACGTCACCGTCTGATGCGGTGAAGCGAACGGGGCTTCCGGCGGTTTGTGTGTGCGTGCCGATCTTCGTCCACGTCACCGACGACCCTGCGGCGGCGATGATCGCACGCGCCTCGGTGGCGTCGTCGGCGTTCCACGTCGACCCGTCAACCGGCAGGCCGCGCGATTGCTGCCACGCTGCGAGCACGCCGGCAGTCTGGTTTCCGAAGTAGCCGTCGACGATGAGCGAAGCGTCGAAGAAGCGCTTCAAGAATGCTTGGAACTGCTGAGCTGCGAGGTTGTACCCGGTTGCTTGCACGACCGGCCCTGTGGGCACGGAGAGCGACGTCGAACTCGGACACGCGATCTGATCGGCGCTGTACACGTCGAACACGCCCGCGGAGGTTTCGACCGCGCGCATCGCGGGCGCGGTTTGCCCACCCCACCGAACACCGTTGCCGTGAGAGATCACACCGACATCGCTGAGCCCGTCGTACGCGGTGAGGCGTACCGAAATACGTTGCCCCGCAGCGGTCGTACCCGAATCGGTGCCGCCGTAGTAGTGGTTGAGAATCTGCGTCCAATCCCAGCCGTGATCCACGGCGTAGCCGTACGCACCCCACTGGCTCATGCCGCGCCCGTGGCCGAAGCCGGTGCCTTCGATCACGATTGCGACGATGTCGTTCGGCGCTGCCTCCACCGGTGTCGCATTCGGCTCCACCGACGCTGCGACCGCGCCCGCAACGAGCGCTCCCGACAGCACGATCCGAGATGCACGCTTCAGACGCGGGAGACGAGCGAACGATGACACGCGCATGTCACGGGATCGTAATGTCCGCTCACGGAGTCTCAACGTCACCATGAGACTTTCATCGGGAGATCTTGACATCACCTTGAGAGCCCCTCGTCACAGCACGATCACGGAGCGGTCCAAGCAATCGGTACCGTGCACGGCCATGGAACGATTGGTCGTATTCACCGATGGCGCGTGCAGCGGAAATCCGGGCCCTGGTGGATGGGGCTGGGCGGTGTCGCCCGACGGCGAGCCGCGCGGCTCGGGCGGCGAGGGAGACACCACCAACCAGCGAATGGAGATGTACGCCGTACTCGACGCGCTCCGCACGCTGGGCGCCGATGGACAGCCGATCGAGATCGTGTCCGACTCGACCTATGTCGTGAACTGCTTTCGCGACAACTGGTGGGTCAAGTGGGAGCGCAACGGTTGGAAGAACTCCAAGAAGCAGCCGGTCGCAAACATCGATCTCTGGAAGCCGCTCATCGAGGCGGTTCGCGCCGGTGACGTGACCTTCCGGTGGGTCAAAGGACACAGCGGTGACCGCATGAACGACCTCGTCGACCAACTCGCCGTCGCCGCGACCCCACGCTGACATCGCGCGTCACGTTCTCCAGCGTGTTGCCGCGACCAACTCGTCAGAACAGATCGAGCGCAGCCCGAACGAACTGCTCGCCGAGAAAATCGGACGCCACCAGCTGCGCCGCCTCAGGCGTGATGTGTACTCCATCAGGACGGACCTCGGTGTCGTCCGAATACCCGACCGAGTCGAAATAGTCGATCAGGTCGACGACGTACACGTCGCCGGGGCGATCCCGCGCCAGGCCGTCCATCACTTCATGCATCACCGCATGACGCTCAGGCTGCTCCTGTGCGGTCCCGCGCGAGAACCAGAACGGGTTGGGGATCGGCGCCTTCACCCACACCACACTCTCAGCACCTCCCGCCAAGAGTTCGTCGGTGACCTTGGTGAAGTCGAACAACAACCGCGCTCGCATTGCTTCGGAGTCAGTCTCGAGACCAGGCCCACCATCGAAGCGGTGGTCGAGCACGTCCCATGACGTCGTGATCATCACGACGACATCGGCGCCGGTCTCAGCGACGCGGCTCGGCAGGTCGTCTTCGACCCAATCAGTACAGACCTGGCTCACTTCGAACCACTCGCCGTCGATCGCGTATTCACCCCCTCGTACGAAACCGCACCCTCGAGCGACGTTGAGCTCGGCTTGAGCCAACTCCGGCGTCGCTGCAGCCCAGCTCACCACGCCTGCACCGAACGCCTCGGCCGTTGAATCGCCCGCGACGATGATGCGCACCGGTCGACTGAGCGCCGGGATCGGCGCGATCGTGGTCGTGGTCGTGGTCGTGGTCGTCGCGGTCGATGTCGTCGTGGATGTGTCGGGCTCACCAGCGATGTCGGACGGGTCGTCGACCGCGATCGTCGTTGCGGGCGTCGTGGTCGTGGTG
>CALICC010000392.1 GCA_938049325.1 uncultured Ilumatobacter sp.
TCGACGAGCGACCGGTAGATCGCGATCGTGCGGCGAATGTGTCCGCGCTGGCGCTTGCGCGTCTCGTGGTTGTTCTGGAGCAGCGTTCGGATCGCCCGGCACCCGTCGACGGTCGCGCCGCTTGCATCGCGAGTGACCGGACGATCGAGCATCGACATCACCATCTGGTGATTGACGTGAAAGTGCGAACGCAGCTCCTCGGGTTGCCCGGTCACCACCTTCTCGAACACGTTCTTGTCCCACATCGCAAAGTTGCGTTCGGGCGCCTTCTTCTTGACGACCTTCTTCTTGCCGCTCGCCTCGGCTTTGTCGGCGAGCCGCAAGTTCTCGACCACGTGCTCGGGGGCCTGCACCCACACGGTGCCTTCGTCGTCGAACCCCTTGCGACCGGCGCGGCCGGAGATCTGCGCGAACTCGCGGTTGGAGACGATGCGCACCGAGGTGCCGTCGTACTTGCACAGCTGCGTGAACAGCACCGACCGAATCGGGACATTGACCCCGACGCCCAGCGTGTCGGTGCCGCAAATGATCTTGAGCAGTCCGTCTTGCGCCAGCTTCTCGACGAGTAGCCGGTACTTCGGGAGCAGCCCGGCATGATGGACGCCGATGCCGGCGGTGAAGAACCGCTTGAGATCTTTGCCGATCGGTGAATCGAAGCGGAAGCCTCCGATGACCTCCTTGATGCGAGCTTTCTCGTCTTTCGTGAGCGGGTCGAGTGCGAGGTAGTTCTGAGCAGCGTCGGTGGCGTCCTTCTGCGTGAAGTGAACGATGTAGATGGGTGCCTTGCCCGACCGAAGGAGCTCATCGACGCTGTTGTGCAATGTTGACGTGCGGTACTCGAAGTCGAGTGGAACGGGTCGCGAGGTGGATCGAACCACCGACGCGTCGCGCCCGGTTCGCGCCGTGAGGTCGCGCTGGAAGAAGTTGACGTCGCCGAGTGTCGCCGACATCAGCACGAATTGGACGTGTGGCAATTCGAGGAGTGGCACCTGCCAGGCCCAACCCCGCTGCGGGTCGCCGTAGTAATGGAACTCGTCGACGATCGCGACGTCGACATCGGTGGCCGAACCATCGCGCAACGCCTGGTTCGCAAGGATCTCGGCCGTGCAACAGATGATCGGCGCGTCGGGATTGACCGACGCGTCGCCGGTGATCATGCCGACGCGGTCCGAGCCGAACTCACGGCAGAGCGCGAAGAACTTCTCGCTGACGAGTGCCTTGATCGGTGCGGTGTAGTAGCTCCGGCGTCCTGACGCCAGTGCGGCGAAGTGGGCAGCCGTCGCCACGAGCGATTTGCCCGAACCTGTCGGGGTGTTCACGATCACGTGATTGCCGAGCAGGATTTCGAAGATCGCTTCTTCTTGCGCGGGGTACATCTCGATGCCGAGATCGGCGGTGTAATCCACGAACGCTTCGAAGACGGCGTCGTCGTCGACGCTTCCATCGGCTCCAGCCGAAGGCAGCCGCCGTACCAGTGCCGGTTCGGTCATGACGACCGTCCTCGGGCGGCGTGCACTGCGCCCACGATCTCGTCGACTGATGGTCGGTCGGCCGGCCCCGTGCTCCAGTGCGCCCAGGCAACGGTGCCATTGGGAGCGATCACCAGGTCGGCCCCGAGCTGGCGAGTGTCTTCGGTCGCTCCTTGAACGTCGCGAGCGCCGCCGTGCTTGATGATTGCCGCATAGCGCTTGATCGTCGCCATGCCCCACACGGCACGCAACGAGCCGCGCTCGACGCCGTACGCGTCGTACGTGGCGCGATCGGGATCGAGCAGAATGTCGAACGACAGGCGCCGGCGCTGTTGGTACGGCTCCAGCGCTTCAGGGGTGGTGAAGGTCAGCAATGCCACCACCACGTCGGGGCCGAGTTCATCGAGGCGGCTGCTCACGGCAGCTGCGTGCTCGGCGCACGGCAGTCAATGAATGTGCCGATGGAAGATCAACACGACCGACTTGCCGCGTTGTGCATCAAGCGTCCAACGGCTGCCGTCGAGGGTCGGGAGATCGATCGGGGGAGCGGGTTCCCCGATTCGAGGTCGAGTGTGCACATCGGGACCGTATCCGTGAATTGTGATTGAGTGTGAAAGGCTGGTCTCATGAGCGAGATCGAGTTCGGTGGCATCAATCACCTGGCGCTGGTCAGTAGCGACATGGCCCGCACGGTCGACTTCTATGCGGACGTCCTCGGGATGCCATTGATCAAGACGATCGAGTTCCCGACGGGTGGCCAGCACTTCTTCTTCGACTGCGGCAATGGCGACTCACTCGCGTTCTTCTGGTTCCCCAACGCTCCAGCGGGAGTGCCCGGCGTGTCCGCCCCAGCGCACCGTCCCGATCAAGGCGACATCGTCAGCGCGCACGGCTCGATGAATCACGTTGCCTTCTCGGTCTCGCCCGAGCAGATCGAGCGTTGCGTCGAGCGCTTGCGCGAGGCCGGCGTCGACTGCACCGAGGTGTGGAATCACGACAACAGTGAGTGGGGCGTCTCTCGGGAGAACACCGACGACGTCTACGTACGCTCGATCTACTTTTCCGACCCCGACGGGATCTCGCTCGAGATCGCCGCGTGGACCAAGGAGCTCGGCCCGCACGACGTGTCGCACACGCCGAAGTCGGCGATTGCGTCAGGTAGCTGACTCGGGGAGTTCGATTCCGAACCACTCGTCGAGCACGCCGTTCCATTCGGCGGCACTCACGGACTCCTCGGTGACCCTGTCGCCGCGCCGGAACTTGATGCGGTCGTGCGTCAGTGTGACGCGGTCGTCGGATTCGGCGCTGAGGAGGCGCGTAGCAAACGGCTTCGATGCCCAGTGCTTGTTCGGGTCGACCTGCATCGACCGCGCAACTCCGGCGAAGTCGTCGAAGTCATGGGCGACGCGTTTGAATCGATAGTGAGCCTCAGGAACGCCGTTGACCAGTTGGGCGAGGGTGGTTCCCTGCGGGCTCGGGAGGAGTTCGTAGTCCGTGTGGCCGCCGGATTGAGGCCCCGCCCGGTTCAGTGCCAGCGGTGTGTTGAAGCTGTCGCCGAACCCCACGTCCACCAGGTGTGGATCGAGGTCGTCACTGCCGCCCGAGACTTCGAGTGCGAGGTGCTCGATGATGGTGGTCGGCCCGTCGAACAGCACGGCGGCGCCGAGCAACAACACGTCGAATCCCAACGCCTCCAGAAGCAGTGCGAACAGACCGTTGAGCTCGAAACACCAGCCACCGCGGCCCGCACCGTCGACGATCTTGGTGAACGACGCGTTGCGGTCGTGGGGGACGCCTCCCGCGAACACGATGTCGAGATTTTCGAATGGCACGTTGGCGAGATGCGACCGCTGGAGCAGCGTCAGGCCGGCAAGATCAGTCGGTACCGATCTCGGCAGCCCGATCCGATGGAGGTATCGATCGACCTGTGCGGCATCCACTGCGCCGAGCGTACGGGACCACGCCGTACGCTGCGCCCGTGCTGATCGACCTGGCGATCAACCCGTTCGATGCCGACGTCGGTCACGTTGTCGAACTCGCGAGCGCCGCAGAGTCGCGCGGGGCGACCGCGATCTGGTGCGCCGATCACTTCAGCGCCGACATCGTTGGCCGTTCCTGGTCGCGTGATCCGTTCGTGTGCTTGGCTGCGATGGCGGCGGCGACAGAGCACGTCGACCTGGGGGTGCTCGTCGCGAACATGGTGAACCGACATCCGGCACAGTTGGCGTCAGCGGTCAATTCCCTGCAGTCACTGGCGCCGGGCCGCGTTCGGCTCGGCGTTGGCTCGGGGGCTTCACCCGGCACTCGATTCGCTCGAGAACACGAGGCGATCGGCCGCACGCTCGATTCAGCGACGAATCGGCGCGAACAGCTCGTCGACTACCTCGCGGCGCTGCGAGCCGTTTGGGACCACGCATCGGACTTCTCGTCGGAGAGTGTCTCGTTCGACGGCCTCGCCGGGGTGGTGGACGGCGTCGGCGTGCCGCCGCTCATCGTGGGAGCATCGTCGTGGCGCACGATCGAACTGGCGCTCGAACACGCCGACGGTGTCAACATTCGAGCCAACCCGGCAATGATCGAGCAGCTCAGTCGTCTTGGTTCGTGTCGGCCACCCGGATTCGAAGTCAGCGTGTTGGAGCAGCTCGTCGCGTGGGACGAACCCGCCGGGGCAACGCGTTGGATCGATCGGATGGAGGCTCTCGGCGTGGACCGAGCAATCGTGGGCATCTCACCACCTCACGTGGCCGGTCGACTGGATCTGCTCAACTTCTGAACAAAATCCAGAGGTTGACGACCCCGCCGCCACCCCCGCTACTACGATCCTTGCGATGCGAACGAAGCCACGTTTCCTGTCCGTCCTCGCCGTTGCAGCGATCGGTCTGGCTGCTTGCGGAGGCTCTGACTCTGACGAGCCAGAGTCCAGCGAAGCGCCGGAGGTTTCGGTCGCGGTCACCGAACCGACGGATGAGTTCACCGAGGACACAGCGGCACCCGAGCCGGTCGAGACCGAAGCGCCGGTCGAAACTGAAGCGCCGGTCGAAACTGAAGCGCCAGTCGAAACAACACCTGCCACCGAGGCACCGGCCGACACCGAGGCACCCGTCGACGGTGCCGCGGCCGGAGCGGCAGCGGTCATTCTCGACGAGTGGTTCATCGAGGCGCCCACCGAGTACGCAGCCGGTGAGGTCACGTTCACCACGACGAACAACGGTGGCTTTCCGCACGAGCTCGTGGTGATCCAGGGCGAGAGCTACGACGCGCTGCCGCTCGCCGACGGCGGTGCGGTGCTCGAAGACGACCTGCCCACGGGCGCCCTGCTCGGGCGCACCGACCGCTTGGGTGGCGGCGGGGTCGAAGATCTCACCGTCACGCTCGAGCCGGGCAACTACGTGCTCGTGTGCAACCTCGGGAGCGGTGCAACAAGCCATGCTGGCCAAGGTCAGCGTCTCGACATCACGGTCACCTGATTTCTCGAGCGATGCGGCGAACGCATGCGGCGGACTAAGTTCGGCTCATGATCGCAGGCGTGTTCGATGAGTTCTTCGGGGTCCCGACCCACCCACTGGCAGTTCATGCCCCAGTGGTGTTGGTGCCGATACTGGCAATCGTCGCGATCGTCTTCGCCGCTCGGCCGAACTGGCGTCAGCGGGGATGGATTGCCATGCCCGTCGCCGTGTTCGTCATGGCGGTCATGCTGTTCGTGGCGAAGGAGTCGGGCGAGTCGGCCGAAGCAGCGAACAATGTGTTCGGCGACATTGCTGACCACAAGGAGTTGGGCGAGCAGACCTTCTTCATGAGCATCGTCTGGTTCGTCGTCGCCACGGCGCTCGGGGTACGCGATCGGATGCTCATGCGGGCGCCAGCACAGTCGTTGTCGGCTGACGCCGCGCCGGTTCAGCGCGACCCGGTCGCACTCGGACTCAGCATCGTCGCCGCGACCCTCGCGATCGTCACGACGATCTGGCTGATCCGTACGGGCCACGCGGGCGCAGAGTCGCGCTGGGCCATCTGACTCGAGCCGACTCGAGCTGACTTCGGGTTCGGCGTCGAGCCGCAGCTGTCTCCGTTGTCAGGTGACGACGACGGTGGTGCCGACCGGGGCAAAACCCCAGAGGAAGCTGGCGTCGAGGTTGTGCTGACGCTGACAGCCACCCGACAGACGGGTGCCGAGCTCATCGCTCGTCTGGTACACCTCGCCGGTGGACACCTTGGTCGGGATGCCGTGGAACCCGATGGCGCCACGCTCGGTCTTGAGCCATCGGATCATGTTCGGCAGGTAGGCCTTGCCGTTCCACGCGGTCGACACCTCGGACCTGCTGTACACCTGGTGTGTGCCGGGGACTTCATTGCCGTAGGTACTGCCTGAGACGAGCCAGGAGCGGATGATGCGCTCGTTCTCGTCGACGGCCCACACGCGTTGGCCGGCGCGGTCGTACACGACCCGGTAGCCGGAGCCGGAGTTCTCGGGCAACGGGGGAGCGTCGTCGCCCGCCGAGCCGACGGGGGAGAGCGTGACACCCCATAAATCGGTGGCGCCTTCCGGAGGCCTTGGCGTGCGGGTGACCAGTGATTCTTCGTCAGGCCAGATCTCGAGGCCGAGCGCTGTTTCGCGTCCCACGACTCCGTCGACGAAGAAGTCTTCGTCCTGCTGGTACTCGGTGACGGCGTTGTACGTGGTCTGTCCGAACTCGCCCGTGGATTCGCCGGAGAAGTAGCCGGCGTCAGCCAATGCATCTTGCAGGCAGGTGACGCCGTCGCCGTCATCGCCGATGCGCAGGGCGAGTGCCCCGATCGTGCAGCCGCCATCAGCGCGGCCCTGCTCCTCGGGCTCGCTGACCGACGCTGGGTCCGGATCGGCAAGGCCGGCGAGTTCGACGTCGATCAGTTCGACGAAGCCGTTCTGAGGCGCGTCAGCTGACGCGGCAGCCGCGTCGCGAGCGGCTTCGGCGTTCTCGGACTGTGAGGACGAGGCGAGATCGTCAGCGGTCTGAATCGAGTCGGAACCCGTGTCGGAGATGAGCGCTGCGCCAACGCCGGCAACGGCGAGCACCGCAACGGTCGCTGCGCCGAGGACGACCTGGCGGCGACGCTGGGCGATCAAGCTGGGGTCGGACGAGGCGGGTGCCGACGGGTCGTGGTGGAGCCGTCCGTCCCAGTCGTCACGCATATCCCTCACGCTAGCGAACGCACCACCCGCGTGGTTGTTCGTTCATCGGAGTTTTCGACACGAGAATTCGGTGCGTGATGCTCTCGAAGCTCCGAGAAGCCGAGTAATTTGACGCGCTATGGGCACACGCAATCATCGCCAGACTGGTCCTCGAGATCAGGCCGACGAGGCGATGAGGCGCCGCATGGCAGCGCCGAAGCTTCCGCGTCTCACCACACCGATGGTTCGCGAGACCAAGGACGCGCCGCTGCGACCCGCCACCTGGGACGAGGCGCTCGACCGGGCAGCGGCCGGGCTCGGCGCCGCGCGCGCAGCGATCGCCGCCGGTTCGCCGCACGCGTTCGGCATGTTCTCGTGCTCGAAGGCGACCAACGAGGTCAACTACCTCGGCCAGAAGTTCGCTCGCATGGTGATGGAGTCGAACAACATCGACTCGTGTAACCGAACTTGACACGCTCCTTCTGTCGTCGGTCTGGCGACAGTGTTCGGAGCAGGTGGCGGAACGGTGTCCTACGAGGAGATCGAAAACGCCGACGTGATCTTGCTGTGGGGATCCAATGCGCGCGAGGCGCATCCCATCTTCTTTCATCACCTGATGAAGGGGCTCGACAACGGCGCCAAGATGTATTGCGTCGACCCGCGGCGTACGTCCTCGTCGAAGTTCGCCGACGTGTGGCTCGGCATCGATGTCGGTACCGACATCGCGCTGTCCAACGCGATCGCTCGCGAGATCATCCACGCCGGTCTGACCAATCCAGAGTTCATCGCACACTCCACGCAGGGGTACGAGGAGTTCGCCGCATCGGTCGAGCCGTACACACTCGACGTGGCGGCCGAGATCACCGGCGTTCCCGCCGAGGCAATCCGCGAAGTCGCTCATGCGTACGCCACCGGCGCCAAGTCGCAGATCTTGTGGACGCTCGGTATCACCGAGCACCACAACGCGGTCGACAACGTCGTTTCGCTCTGCAACCTCGCGTTGTTGACCGGGCACGTCGGTCGGTGGGGTTCGGGTCTCGTTCCGTTGCGTGGACAGAACAATGTTCAGGGCGGCGGCGACATGGGTGCTCTCCCCGACAAACTCCCAGGGTTCCAGAACATCGATGACGCCGGCGCTCGGGGCAAGTTCGAAGCGGCGTACGGCATGGAGCTCAACCCCAAGCCTGGTATCCATCTCACGCTGATGTTCGAGGCAATGGAGCGTGGCGACATGACGGCGGCGTACGTCGTGGGTGAGAACCCCGCTGATTCGGAAGCCGACATCGAGCACGCTCGTGCGCTGCTGAGTGGTCTCGATTGTCTGGTCGTTCAGGACATCTTCATGACGCGCACTGCCGAGATGGCCGACGTGGTGTTTCCTGCGTCGGTGGCGTGGGCCGAGTGCGATGGCACGGTCACATCGTCGGAGCGGCGTGTGCAGCGCGTGCGCCGCGCGGTCACGCCACCGGGTGAGGCGCGTCACGATCTCGACATCATGGTCGCGCTCGCCGACCGGATGGGCGTCGACCTCGGAACGAGCGACCCGCAGTCGCTCTGGGACGAACTGCGAACGCTGTCGCCGGCTCACGCTGGGATGTCGTACGAGCGTCTCGACGATGGCGGCCTGCAATGGCCATGCCCGACGCTCGACCACCCGGGTTCACCCTTTCTGCACAGTTGGCTGTGGGCCGACGATCTCGAAGGCCGAGATCCGGCGCCGTTCTCGGTCGTCGAACACGAGGGTCCCAAAGAGCAGTTGACCGACGAATTTCCGTTGCGGCTCACGACCGGCCGTTCGCTCGACTCCTACAACACCGGCGTGCAGTCCAACGGCTTCACGTCACCGATCCGCTACGGCGAGGCGCTCGACATCAATCCCGGTGATGCCGCCGACCTCGACCTCAGCGACGGCGAGCGCGTGCAGGTGTCGTCGCCCCGCGGTTCGGTCGAGATGGGGATTCGAATCCAACCGGACATTCCCCGCGGCCTGACCTTCACGACCTATCACTTCCCGGACCTGGTCGACGTGAACGTCCTCACCAACGACGCGTGGGACAAGCGGTCGGGCACGTCCGAATTCAAGGCCGCGGCGATCCGCATCGACAAGCTCGACACCGCACCCGTGGTGCCTGGCGCCGACGGCTCGCAGCTCGATGCATCGGGGTCTCGTGGCTGACCTGAAGTTGACGGTCGACACCTCGACCTCTGACGAGCGTGCCGCGGTCGACGCGGTGATCTCGCCCGACGATCATGCGGTGATCCACGAGACCGAGCGGCTCGTGCGAGGCGGCACGGAGCGTCGCCGAGATCGGCGCCACCTCTTGCTCCCCGGACTGCACGCGTTGCAGGCCACCGCGGGATGGATCAGTCCGGGTGGCATGAACTACCTGTGTGCGGCGCTCCAGGTGCCACCCGCCGAAGCCTTCGGAGTCGCCAGCTTCTACGAACTGTTCCGCACCGACGATCCTGGCCATGACCAGTCGGTGCACCACGTGTGCATGGACACGTCATGCCACATCGCTGGCGCCGAAGAGTTCGCGCAGCAGCTCGAGTCGGAGGGCAAGCAGGTGCATCGAGGCCCGTGTCTCGGACAGTGTGAGCGGGCGCCCGCCCGTTTCGTTCAGGGGCGCAACGAACCCGACCACGTGCCGGCCGATGTGCCCGACGAGCTGTTCGTGCTTCCCCAACGCGCCGCCGACCCAGACGTCGAGCTACGGCTGTTGCAACGACTGGGCGTCGTCGATCCCACGTCGCTGTCGTCGTATCGCGAACACGGTGGCTACGTGGCTTTGGCCCGCGCCGTCGAGATCGGCCCACAGGCGGTGATCGACGCCGTGCGTGCCGCTGGGCTCTCCGGCCGAGGCGGGGCTGCGTTCCCGACCGCGATCAAGTGGCAGGGGGTCGCTGACGAGCAGGGACGCCCGAAGCACGTGATCGCCAACGCCGATGAGTCCGAGCCGGGCACGTTCAAAGATCGTCATCTGATGGAGCACGATCCGTTCTCGCTGATCGAGGGCCTCACACTGGCCGGGCTGGCCACCGGCGCGGAGAACGGTTGGATCTACATCCGCGGCGAGTACCCGTTGGCAACCCGTCGCCTCGCAAACGCCATCGAGCAGTGCCGCACCGCAGGGCTGCTCGGCGCCGACGTTCTCGGCTCCGGTCACCGTTTCGACATCGAACTGCGGCGCGGTGCGGGCGCATACATCTGCGGCGAAGAGACCGCGCTCATGG
Organism: uncultured Ilumatobacter sp.; assembly: GCA_938049325.1. Lineage (GTDB taxonomy): Bacteria > Actinomycetota > Acidimicrobiia > Acidimicrobiales > Ilumatobacteraceae > Ilumatobacter_A. The sequence goes on from CALICC010000392.1 coordinate 9,850, forward strand.
AATCGATGGCGGGCTTTCGCGGTGAGCCGCGCAACAAACCACCCTTCCCCTCGACCCACGGCCTGTTCGGTGAACCCACCGCCGTGAACAATCCCGAGACGCTGCTCAACGCACTCGTGATCGTCGAGCACGGTCCCGAGAGTTTCCGACGGGTTGGGACGGAGCAATCGCCCGGCACGCGTCTGTTCTGTTTGTCAGGGCACGTCGCGACGCCAGGTGTCTACGAAGTGCCGATGGGCACGACGCTCGGCGCTGTCATCGATCTGGCAGGGGGAGCCACGGGCACGACCCGGGCGATCCTGATGGGTGGAGCCGCTGGCTCGTTCATCGGAGCCGACCAGCTCGACATGCCGCTCACGCAGGGGGACACCCGTGAGCGGGGCACGACGCTCGGCTCCGGTGTGATCACGTTGTTCGACGACTCGGTCGACTTCACGTCGCTGGTATTGCGCATCGCCGAGTTCTTCAAAGGCGAGTCGTGCGGGCAGTGCGTGCCGTGTCGTGTTGGCGTGGTCCGACAGCACGAGGTGCTCGTCGAGATGTCGGCCAACGGAGGTGCGCTCCGCAACGACCGCAACACGCTCATCGACGACATGGCGGTGGCCATGGCCGATGCATCGATCTGCGGCCTCGGCCACACGGCGTCGGGCGCCGTCCAGTCCGCCATCCGCCTCGGCCTGATCGGAAGCGCAACATGACCAAGACCGACGACCACGCCGAAACCGTCACCCAGGTGACGGTCACGATCGATGGCACCGACGTGACCGTGGATGATGGCGACACGATTCTCGATGCGTGCAATGCCCACGGTGTCGACACGCCCACTATCTGCTACGCCGAGAACCTCACACCGGTCAACGTGTGTCGCGTCTGCGTCGTCGAAGTCGAAGGGAATCGAACCCTGGTGCCGTCGTGCTCGCGCCCGGTCGAAGAGGGCATGGAGATCCAAACCGACTCCGAGCGCGTGCGCCACAGTCGCAAGATGGTGCTCGAGTTCCTCGGGTCAGGCGTCGACCTCAGCCAGGCGACGGAGATCAACGAGTACTCCGCCCGATACGGCGCAGACCTCTCTCGATACGGCGACGACCGTCAGGTGATCGATGAGCCGATCCTGATCCAAGACGAGCTCTACATCCGCGACTACGACAAATGCGTGCTCTGTTACCAGTGCGTGTCGGCCTGTGGCGACGACGCGCAGCACACGTTCGCGATCTCGGTGGCCGGCCGTGGGTTCGACAACCGCATCTCGACCGAGTTCGATGCGGCGCTGCCCGATTCGGCGTGCGTGTACTGCGGCAACTGCGTCGCGGTGTGCCCGACCGGTGCGCTGCAGTTCAAGTCGGAGTTCGACCTGCGTCAGGCCGACAACTGGCGCGAAGAAGACCAGACCGTCACCACGACGGTGTGTTCGTACTGTGGCGTCGGGTGCAACCTCGAGCTGCACGTGCAAGACAACGAGATCGTGAAGGTCACTTCACCGGTCGACCACTCGGTGACACACGGCAACCTCTGCATCAAAGGTCGCTTCGGCTACACGTACGTCGGCAACTGACGTCGCGATCGCGACGCACTACACAGCGCAGATCAGGTGAGGGTGAAGCCCTCGTAGCGGTTCGCCGCGACCTCGTTGCACCGCTCCACGTAGTGAGGCCAGCCGAGCACGGGCATGAAGACGCGTGGCTTGCCCGGCACGTTCGCGCCGAGATACCACGAATTGCACGTGGGGTAGAGGGTCATGTCGGCGATCGCATTGACGTGGTCGACCCACTCGTCGACGGCGTCGACTTCAGCCTCGATCGTCGCGTGGTCGCCAGCGCGCATCCAGAGCAGGCAGTCAGCAATCCAATCGACGTGTTGCTCGACCGCTGTGATCATATTCGCGAGCACCGACGGGCTCCCCGGTCCGGTCACTGTGAAGAGATTTGGGAATCCGGTGACGCAGAGTCCAAGCAGTGTGCGTGGTCCGGCCTCCCACGCCTCCGAGAGCGTCGTGCCGCCTCGACCTTTGATGTCGATACGCAAGAGACTGCCGGTCATCGCGTCGAAGCCGGTGGCGAACACGACCAGATCGGCCTCGATGTGTGTGTCGTCTGCGAGTTGTACCCCGGTCGCGGTCAACCGTGCGATCGGGTTGTCGCGAACACTGACAAGTGCGACGTTGGGGCGGTTGAACGTCTCGTAGTAGTCCGTGTCGACGCACGGCCGTTTACACGCAAAGGTCTGATCGGGGCACAGCAGCGCAGCGGTCTCGTGGTCATCGACGATGTCGCGGATCTTGTCGCGGACGAACTCGGCCACCAGGTGGTTTGCCTCGGGGTCGACCATCACGTCGACGAACGCGCTCGACACCGCGAACCCACCGAGTTCCCAGCGCTCGTTCAGGATCCGCTCGCGCTCGGCGGGCGAGTGTTCGATCGCCGACCCGTGCGGCTTGGGATAGCTGGCCCCGAACGCGGTCGACCGCTTCTGGAGGTCGGCGCGGAGCTCGGGGTAGCGGGTCTTCACGTCGGCCTCGACCGCCGGGTCGAGCGGCGCGTTTCGTGCTGGTGTTGCGTAGGTGGCGGTGCGCTGCAGCACGGTGAGGTGACCGGCATCTTCGGCCAACAGCGGGATGGCCTGCACCGCCGACGAGCCGGTGCCGATGACGACGACGCGTCGGCCGGCCACGTCAAC
>CALICC010000393.1 GCA_938049325.1 uncultured Ilumatobacter sp.
TCGGGGTCGTCGAAGACGTCGGCATCACGGTTCGCCGACGCGAAGAGCGCCTGCACGCGCGACCCGGCGGGCAACGTGCGACCGCACACTTCACTCGGTTCCGGATTCATGCGAAACAGTCCCTGCACCGGAGCGTCGTAACGAAGGAATTCTTCAACAGCGATGGGCAGCAGATCAGGATCGCTGCGCAACTGCTCCATGAGCTCGGGTTGTTCGATCAGCCGGTACAGCATCAGCGAGATCAGGCTGGCTGTGGTCTCGTGACCCGCCACGAGCAACTGCTGGCTGAGTCGGCGGACCTCGCGATGGCTCAACGTGCCATCGAGTTCGGCAAGCGTCATCACGCTCAGAACGTCGTCGGGAAGCGTCTCGCCTCTCTCGTGGAGTGCTTTGCGCGTATCGACGAGTTCATCGACCAACGCAAAGATGTGCACGTTGGCAGCTTCGGCGAGCGCCGGGTCGGCGCCGCCAAGCGTGTTGACGATGTCATCGGACCATCGTCCAAAATCGTCGCGACGCTCAGGTGGCACGCCAAGCAGCACGGCGATCACAATCGCTGGAAACGGAAAGGCGAAGAGCCGAACGAAGTCACCTTCGCCGTCCTCGCCGAAGGCGCTGGTCCACAACGCGTCACACACGTCGCGGACTTCGTCGTCAAGCCGCGCAATCGAGGCCGGCCGAAACGCATCTTGCAGCACTCGACGCTGGCGCCGATGATCGGGATCGTCCGCAGTGCCGAGCACACCGCCCGCCTGCTCGTGCACGCCCACCCCGAAGCCGTTGCGCCACTCGGTCGGCCGCATCAGCAGATCAAAAACGTCGCCGTGCGTGCTCACCACGTGGAACGGCGGATCGTGCGACTCCTCGGTATGGAACGGGCATTCTTCTCGCAGGCGAGCATGACCGATCGACGGTTCGACGTCGTTGGCGTGCTCGAGGTGCGAGTAGCTCACATCAGACCAGCTGCGACAGAGAACTACGTCAGTAGGGCATCGTCCCGCCGTCGACGGGGAACATGCAGCCGGTCATGTTCTTGGCGGCGTCCGATGCCATCAGCACGGCGACGGCGGCGACCTCTTCGACCTTGTTCGGCCGCTTGATCGCAGATTCGGACGCGAACGTCTCGATCAGTTCGTCGTAGCCACTCATACCCATCGCAACAGCGGAGTCGGGCCCGGTCTCGCGGACGATGTCGGTCTCGATGAGACCGGGCAGGATGGCGTTGACCGTGATGCCCATCGTGCCGACTTCGTGCGCCGCAGCTTTGACCAGCCCGTTGACTGCGTGTTTGGTGGCGGCGTAGCCGGGGATGCCGGGCTTGCCGAGCTTGCCCTCCACCGACGAGGTGACGATGATGCGCCCCGACTCGCGCGGGATCATGTGCTGCAACGCGCGGCGCATGCCCCAAAACACGTGGTTGAGGTTCCAATCGACTTCGAGTTCCCACTCTTCGTCGCTCATCTGGAACACCGGTGCGGTCATCTGGACCCCGCCCGAGTTCAGACAGCACACGTCGAGCTGACCGTACTTCTCGATGGTGAAGTCGATGAGTCCCTCCACCGCGTCTTGTTTCGATGCGTCGCCGGCGAAGAACGCGGCGTTGTCGCCAGCGCTCATCTCGTCGAGGCATTGCTGACCCTTTGCTTCGTCACGTCCGTTGACGACAACCTTGCCGCCTTCAGCCAAGAACGCGTCGGCCATTGCCCGGCCGATGCTGCGTGTGCCGCCCGTGATGCAGGCGACCTTTCCGTCGAGCTTTCCCATGATGCTTCTCCGTTCCAGTTCTCGGCTCAGTAGGGAGCCGTGCCGCCGTCGATCGAGATGAGTGATCCGGTGATGCCCGCACCGGCCGTTGATGCGAGGAGCGTGGCCACCGCGGCGACGTCTTCGACGTCGTTCAGCTTTTTGATGGCGGACTCCGAGGCGAACATGTCGAGCAGACCTTCGTAGTCCAGTCCCATCGACTCCGCGGCGGGCGGGCCTTCGGCCATCATGATGTCGGTCTCGATGGCACCCGGGCAGAGTGCGTTGACCGTGATGCCCAAGGTGCCGACCTCGTGGGATGCGGACTTCACCAGTCCGTTGATGGCGTGCTTGGCCGCCACGTAGATCGAGATGCCCGGCTTGCCGACCTTGCCTTCGAGCGAACTGACCGCCATGACACGTCCCGACGCTTGCGGGATCATGTAGTGGAACGCTCGGCGCATCGTCCAGAACGTGTGCCAGAAGTTCCACACGAGCGAGTCCTGCATTGCCTCGTCGGTGAGTTCGGCGATCGGAGCGTGACCCGATGCGCCCCCGGCGTTGGCGACGAGGATGTCGATGCGACCGAAGTGATCGACCGTTCCATCGACGATTGCTTCGCACGCCTCACGTTGCTTCACGTCGCCGGCGATGTAGTGCGCGTTGTCGCCCGCATCGAGTTCGGCAAGCGTTCGCTCGGCCTTACTCGCGTCGCGGCCGTTGATGACGACCTTGGCACCCTCTTCGAGGAAACCCTTGGCGATACCGAGGCCGATGCCTCGGGTCCCGCCGGTGATGCAGGCAACTTGCCCGTCCAATTCTCCCATGGAGCAACCCCCTTGTTCGTGCTCGATGGTGACGGTAACGCGCCGCCGATCGGCCAGATGCATCGGAACTCACCACGCGATCAATTCGTCGCCAACACCTCATCGCTCCTGTGACCAGCACGGCGAGACGTGAGCGTCGAGTCAGCCGCTGGACGTCAGCGGGGATCTCAGCTGGGCGTCGGATTGACGAGGTCGCCGCGCAGGGCGAGCTTGATCGAGGT
>CALICC010000394.1 GCA_938049325.1 uncultured Ilumatobacter sp.
GGGCGACGTGGGCACCCGGCTGCTGCTCGACAACGAGCAGCTCCGCGTGTGGGAGTTGATGCTCGAGCCCGGTACCTCGTCGGAGCTCCACCACCATGCGCTCGACTACGTGATGGTGCAGATCGCGGGCGACAAGGTCGCGGCCAACTTCGAACCCGACTCCGAAGGCACGTTCGCCGGTGCCGAGTTCCTCGAGGGCCCGGTGCTGCCGGGGGCGACGTACTTCGCGAGCGCTGGCGGCCGCGAGACTGCGATCAACACGGGCGACGCCACCTTCCACGAGGTGGTCATCGAGCTGAAGTCGCAAGGACACGAGTCGCGTGCACCACACGATGCGAGGTCCGACGGCCTCACCGTCGGCGCGGTCATCGCCAACGCGGCGCGCGGAGCGCCGTCGGCGGTCGCGGCCGAGATCGACGGTGTCGCGTACACGTTCGCCGACCTCGACGAGGCGGGTGACTCGGTCGCTCGCGGATTGGTCGACGCGGGATACGTCCGCGGTCAGGTCGCCCTGGTGCTCTCGTCGACGTCGTTCGACATGCTCGCCACGTACGTCGGCTGTGCTCGGGTGGGCATCGTGTTCGCGCCGCTCAACCCCGCGCTCGACGAGGCCACGATCGCCTCGGTCATCGACCGGATCAAGCCGAGCATCGTCCTCGCGAGCGACGAGTTCACCGCGCTCGCCGAAGGTCTTGGCGTGCCGACGTGGTGGCCGTCGACATCACCGTCTGTCGAACCGGCTACCGGGGCGACCGACTCCGAGTTGCCGCTGCCGATGGTTGCATCGACCGACCCACACATCGCGTTCTTCACGAGCGGGAGCACGGGTGTGCCCAAAGCGGCGGTCGTGTCGCACCAGACCAGCGTTCTACGGTCGCACCCCGGATCCCAGCTCGAGCCGCGTGGCCCAGCGCTGTGTCCTTGGCCTCTCTTCCACATGGCAGGGTGGACGATCGCACTGAGTCAGTGGCACGCCCGCGGCCGAGTCGTGTTCGTCGAGGGAACCGACGCACCGACGCTCGCCACGGCGCTGCGTGAGCACCGGATCGAGCGGTTCAACGCCATCCCAGCGCTGTGGCTCCGCCTCGCCGATCACGCGGGCGGCGGCGACAGCGAGGGTGCGGCGTTCCCGGATCTGCGGTTCGCCGACACCGGCACGTCCCCGACGTCGGTCGAGCTGCTCGCAACGATCGCCGAGCTGGCGCCGAACGCCCACGTGCGGGTGTTCTACGGGAGTAGCGAGGCGGGCAATGTCGCCTCGCTCCACCACGACGACGTACTCACCCGACCGGGGAGCTGCGGTCAGCCGAGCGTGCTGACCGAGGCGCGCATCAGTCACGACGGTGAGTTGTTACTGCGCGGGCCGCTGCTCTTCGACGGGTACCTCGGCGACGCGGAGGCCACCGCTCACGCGCTCCGCGACGGTTGGTACCACACCGGTGATCGAGCCGAGATCGACGCCGATGGCTACCTGTCGATCGTTGGTCGACTCGGGACGGTCATCAGGACCGGTGGTGAATCGGTCGAGCCCGACGTCGTGGAGTCCGCGCTCCTGACCCACCCGGCGATCGACGAGGTCGTCGTGTTCGGGGCGCCCGACGAGCGTTGGGGAGAGGTCGTGTGTGCGGCGATCGTGTCGAACGAGCCGGTGACCGTCGACGACGTGCGCGCTCACGTCGGCAGTACGGGCCCGAGCCCGCTGCCCAGTCATCAGCACCCTCGGCGAGTCGTCGCGGTCGATGCGATCCCGCGCACCGAAGCCACCGGCCAGATCGATCGGCACCGGCTCCGACAGCTCGCGGAAGACGCAGCATCGAATGCCGAACGGGAGACGACGTGACCGCGCCGGCCTTCGACATGCCGATCGGCGAGGCGATGCGGACCCAGCGCGCGATCCGTCGTCTGACCACGGATCCCGTCAGCGACGAGCTCGTACGCGAGCTCATCGCGTTGGCGACCAAAGCACCGACCGCACAGAACCACCAGGCCTGGGAGTTCATCGTCGTGCGCGATCCGGAGGTGAAAGCGAAGCTCGCCCGCCTCAATCGACGAGTCTGGCGTCTGGTGGACAAGCCGGTCGCCTGGCTCAATCGCAAGGACCCCAAGTTCGTTCGGACGCATCGTGCGACGGCGCACCAGGCCGACAACTTCGAAGACATTCCGGTGCTGATCGTGTGTTGCATGACCGCCACACGCCGTGCGCCCAGCCCGGTCGTGGCAGCAAGCTCGTACGGCTCGATCTTCCCCGCCGTGCAGAACCTGCTCCTCGCCGCACGGGCCGTCGGTCTCGGTGCCAACCTCACGACCATGCCGCTGACGATCAACTTCGCCGCTCGGCGGGCGCTCGGCATCCCGTGGAAGGTCACGCCGGTGTGCATCGTCCCGCTCGGCTGGCCGACCGGAAAGTACGGTCCGACCACCCGCCGCCCCGTTGGCGAGATCACGAGCATCGACAGGTACGGCAACCGGGCGTGGCTCGATGCGGAGGGTGGCTGATGTCGCTCGCGGACCGGCTCGTCGACCGATCGCTGGCCGACCGCCACGAGCGCTACTCGGCCGAGGTGCGACAGCTCGTCGACGCTGGGTTTCGCGTGATCGCAGAGACGGGACACATCGATCCACCCGTGCGTGCGATCCTTGCTGAGGCTGGCCTTTCGAACCCCGCCTTCTACCGACACTTTCGAAGCAAGGACGAGCTGCTTCTGGTGATGCTGGACGAAGGTCGGCGTCAGCTCGTCGAGTACCTCGACCGCCGGATGGCCACGGTGACAGTCGACGAGAGCTCGACGTCCGCGGCCGTTGCGCAGTGGATTCGCGGCGTGCTCGCGCAAGCGGTCGACTCCGACGCTGCGCGCCGAACTCGGCCCTTCGTGACCGAGGTCGAACGTCTGCACGATCGGTTCCCGGACGAACAGCGAGCGTCCGAGCAGCAGCTCGTGAGCCAGCTGGCGGACGTGCTTGGTGCTCGTGCCGGCTGGGCTGACACCGTGTACGGGTTGGTGTTCGGGGAGCTCGCGCGTCATCTCCGCACCGGCACAGCACCGAGCGACGATGATGTCGAGCGAGTCGTGCGGTTCGTCCTGGCTGGAATCGAAGCGCCCGCGTCCGCCGAGTAACCCGCTCAGATCGGGCGGCTCAGATCGGGCGACTCGATGAGGTGGGGTCGTCCGGGCGGACGTCGTCGCCCACGGTCGTCGCAAGCATCGACAACATCGTGTATTGGCCGACGACCATGATGATCTCGATGACCTCGGCGTCGCCCACGTGCGATCGGAGGTTCGCGAGGGTTGTATCGGTCAGGTCCTGAGTCGCGTGGAGTTCGTCGACGGCGGCGATCGCCGCCTTGTCCATCGGTGACCAGTCATCTCCGTCGGTCGCGATCGACTCGATCTCAGCAGGGGTCAGCCCGGCGTCGGTAGCCCAGCGGGTGTGCTCGTCCCACTCATAGGTCGATCCGCAACGGTGGGCGACCCGGAGAGCGACGATTTCGTGCAGCCGCTTCGAGAGCACGCCGTCGGCGTGCAGTGCCATCGCCCAGGTGAGAAACGGCCCCACCAAACCGGGCGAGTGTGCAAGTGCCGCGATGGTCTGCGCTGTGTCGCCGCTCGGCGCGCGGGCCAAGTCGAGGAGTGCCGCGACGTCGGGGTCGAGTGACGACGGGTCGGGTGGTGGAATCCGCATGGGCTCGGGCCGTCAGTCCTCGAAGTTGGGGGGACGGCCTTCCTTGCGAGCCCGAACCGCCTCTTCGAAGTTCTGTGTGGTGAGCCGGACGAACAGCTGGGTCTGGCTCTCCATCTCGATCGCGGCGCGGAGACTGCCGATCTCGAGGCCGGCCCACATCGTCCGCTTGGTCAGCGCGGTGCCCTGCGTACTCCAGCCGTTGATCTGGTCGGCGAGGTCGAGCGCCTCGTCGAGGAGCTCGGCGTCGGGAACGACGCGCGAAACCAACCCCATCGACGCGGCTTCGTGAGCGCCGATGTCGCGACCCGAGAGCATGATCTCGAAGGCTCGCGACGAGCCGATGGCACGCGGGAGCAGAAAGCTCAAGCCCAACTCGGTGGCGGTGAGCCCGTTGTTGATGCCTGCTGCTCGAAAGTAAGCGGACTCCGCGGCGAGTCGGATGTCAGCGCCGAGCGTGAGGCACATGCCGCCTCCGATCGCGGCGCCGTTGATCGCGCAGATGACGGGCTGAGGCATGCGTTGCATCGCCGGCACCAGGTCGGCGAGCGTCGCCATCGCACGCGATGCAATCCCCGTCAGAGTCAGCCCGTCGATGTTCGGGGGCACGCCGCCGTCGTTGCTGGTGTCGGCGCCCGAGCAGAATCCCCGCCCGTTTCCGGTGAGGATCACGCATGTCGTGTCGTTGTCGGCGCCGACCTGTTCCAGAGCTTCGTGCAGCGGGACCATCAGATTGAACGCCATGGAGTTCATGCGCTCGGGCCGATTGAGCGTGATCACCGTGGTGTGGGGACGCGGGCTGTCGATGAGCACCGGAGCGTCGGGCGAGTTCGTCACCCGCGGCATGGTAATCGAGTGGTCTGCTCGCGGACTCGGACGAAGGGTCCCGGGAGCAGACCTCTCACGGTGCCGGGGTCGTGCGCTCGTTCTGGTCGATGAGATCGGTGACGCCAGCGTGGAGACTGCGGAGGAGAGCGACGAGCTGGACGCGCTGATCAGCTGTGAGTGTGGCGACGATGGCGCGTTCGTTGGCTGCGTGATCAACGAGTGCTGCATCCACCACCTTGCGCCCCTTCTTCGTCAGCCCGACGAGTACTTGGCGACCGTCGGTTGAACTCTTGGTTCGCTTCACCAGGCCGCGTTGCTCGAGTCGGTCGATCCGGTTGGTCATCGCTCCGGAGGTGATCATCATCGAGTCAAGGAGTTGGCCGGGCGTGAGCTCGTGTGGTGCGCCGTTGCGCAGCAGGGTGGCGAGTACGTCGAACTCCCATGACTCGAGATCGTGTTGAGCGAACACGGCGTTGAGTTGTGGCCCCAGCAGTTTGTCGAGTCTGCTGATTCGGCCGATGATCGCCATCCCTGACACGTCGAGATGAGGGCGTTCCCGCGCCCACTGTTGAACGATCTCATCGACCTGGTCTACAGCAGCATCTCTCGACATTCGCAGATTATCTCTTGATGTCGAGAGAATTGCAAACTATGTTTATCTTCATGTCAAGAGAACTCTCGGTGCTGTCGGTGACCGCTCGAACGGCAATCACGCCCGCCGTGTGGGGAACGACGTACATCGTGGCCACCGAGTTCCTCCCAGTGGGCCGACCGATGCTTGCCGCATGCGTGCGCGCCCTCCCGGTCGGCATCGCCTTTGTCCTGTGGTCACGGCGACTCCCGACCGGTGCATGGTGGTGACGGGCGGCGCTGCTGGGCATGCTGAACATCGGCGCGTTCTTCGCGTTGCTGTTCGTGGCGGCGTTCCGGCTGCCGGGAGGAGTCGCTGCAACGGCTGGGGCGATTCAACCCCTCGTCGCAGCAGGACTCGCAGCCATTGTCTTGGGTGAATCGTTCACGCGACGTACAGCGGTGGCTGGCATCGCAGGCATCCTTGGCGTCGCGATGCTCGTCTTGGGTCCCGACGCAGCATTGGACCCGGTCGGTGTCGTTGCCGCAGTCCTCGGCACGCTTTGCATGGCAGCGGGGGTCGTGCTGACCAAACACTGGGGGCGACCGGTCGACCTCGTCACCTTCACTGGGTGGCAGCTCACCACCGGCGGGCTCGCTCTCGTCCCCATCGTCGTCATCGTCGAAGGCCTACCGCCATCGATCACGGCGACCAATGTCGCCGGGTTCGCGTGGCTCGCCGTCGTCGGCACCGGTGCGGCATACGCCAACTGGTTTGCCGGCATCCAACGACTACCGATCAACATCATCAGCTTCCTCGGACTCCTCAGTCCGCTCGTCGCCACGATCGCCGGATGGGCAGTATTGACCCAGACACTGACTGCCGTGCAACTCGTCGGGGCCGCGTTCGTCCTCGCCGCGGTGATCGCTCCTCAGCTGCCGACGAATCGCCGGCGCTCACGGAAACCTCACCGGGACCACCGTTCACCATGGGCGATGAGGCGAGTCGGACTGTGAACTGATCGACGTGAGTATCGTTCGGGATTCTGGAGCGCCGCAGGAGGTTGACCGATGATCGCGAGACGTGCTCGGTTCATGCTCTCGCTTGCGTTCGTCGCCGCCTGCTCGACCGGTGAACCGGACGCTGTCCGGCCCTCCGAATTGCTCGTGGTCGAACGCGGAGACTGGGCCGAGCAGTTCGCCGAGAGCGGTGTGGTGGGAACGTTTGCACTGCACGAACTCGGGTCCGATCAGGTGCTCGTTCACGATTCAGAGCGAGCCACCATGCAGTCGCTTCCCGCCTCGACGTTCAAGATTCTGAACTCGTTGATCAGTCTGGAAACCGGCGTCGTCGAGGACGTCGATGAGGTGATCCCGTGGGACGAAGTCGAACGTGGCATCGACGCGTGGAATCGAGATCACTCCCTGCGCAGTGGGATCGCCGTCTCGGCCGTGTGGATGTATCAGCACCTGGCCCGCGAGGTAGGAGTCGAACGGATGCAGGGCGGCGTCGCATCCGCTGCCTACGGCAACACCAACATCGACGGTCCGATCGACGAGTTCTGGCTCAGCGGCGGGTTGCGGATCTCGCCGCTCGAACAGCTCGACTTCTTGAGTCGGCTGATGGCGGACGACTTGCCATTCGAGACGCGCCACCAGGCTGCGGTCCGCGACATTTTGGTTCAAGAGCGTGCCGACGATTGGGTCTGGGGATACAAGACCGGGACGGCGTTGGCGGCGCGCCCGGTGCTCGGGTGGCTGGTCGGTTACACCGAGTTCAACGACGTTCGGTGGGTCTTCGCGATGAACCTCGATCTCGGAAACGTCGACCTCGACGCGCAGATCGACCCGCAGCTCCGCCAATCGTTGAGCCGGACGATTCTCGCCGGCGCCGGTGCACTTCCGACTCAAGAGCCATAGTCGCGTCAGACGCCGAGCGACTGAAAGAAGCTGTTCAGTGCTGCGGCGACCTGATCCGGTCCGTCTTCTTGGGCGAAGTGCCCCGCCCCGACGAGATCGACCACGGTGACCGCGGGCAGCGTTGCAGCGGTCTCGTACTGAACCGCGGGAACGAGCCCGGCGTCGGGCCGCAACACCAACTTCGGAACATCGCTGACCGCGAGCCAGGCCGAGTACTCGTCCACGAACGCAGCAGCGTCCACCGGCTCTCCTGCGATCGGCGTTGAGAGCGCGAACTCGAGGTTCACATCGCGTGAGGCAGGGTCGGTGAAGAACCACCCATAGACATCCTTGATCGCCGGGTCGAGATCGGTCGCCGTGCCGAGGTCGAGGTTGCCGGTGACCGCCAGGTTCTGCTCGATCATCAGCTCCTGGCCGACGCCAGGCGTCTGGAGTTGCTGGAACAGCGTTCCGATGAGCGGGCCCATCTCCTCGAAGCTCGCGAACGATCGATAGAGCGCCTCGAACGACGTGATCGACGCGACGTTGTCGGGATGTGCCGCGGCATAACCGAATCCGGCTTGGGCGGAGATGTCGTGGAGGACCAGATGAACGTCTTCGAGCCCCAACGCTTCGATGAACCCAGCCATGTATCTCGAATGCGTCTCGAAACTGTAGTTCAGGTCGGGGTGATCGGAGCGGCCGAAACCGATGAGATCGAAGGCGATGACTCGACGTCCGGGGGTGGCGAGGTTGTCCATGACGTCGCGCCACAAGAACGCGTTCGTCGGCGCGCCGTGTCCGAGGAGAATGATGTCGCCCGTCGGGTCGCCGACGTCGACATAGTGCATCTTCGAGCCATCCACATCGACCCACTTCGATCCACCGGAGTCGGCGATGAACGTCTGATACGCGTCTGGAAGAGTGGCCAGGTCGAGGTCGGCTGAGGGAGTGGTCGTCGTGGTGTCGGTGGTGGTGGTGTCGGTGGTGGCATCCGACGTGTCAGGTGAGGGTGACGTGTCGGGTGTACGTGCGGGTGTGGAGTCGACGGTCGAAGGAGCGCTCGATTCCGGTGGGGTGGTGGCTCCTGCTCGTTGAGGACTGGGGTTCGCGGTGTCGTCGCTGCCGCATGCAGCAACGATGAGAGCGAGCGCAACTGCGGTGGTCGAGAGTCGCGTGCTGTTCATGATGTTCCTTTCCGAGAGCGATCGAGTTGCGGTTTGCTTCGGGTGATCTCGGCCAAGGCCTTCCACGCAGCCTCCTGGCTGTCGATGTCGACGAGGTGGTCGAGCGTGACGCGGACGAGCTGGCCGCTCATGCGCTTCGGAGCGGAGGCGAAGAAGTTGCCGCTGATGTCGGCGTCGAAGTCGGCTGCTGCGACGTAGCGATGAGCGCCGGATTCCACGGATCCGCCCATGTTCAAGCGCTCCGGCATCGCCTTCATCACCGGGACCATCAGCCGGCGCATGACCACGCCCTTGTGTCGACCTGCTTCGGTTCGAGGAGTAGCACCGGGCGACACGGCATTGACGGACATTCCGGTTGGAAGCCGTCGGGCGAGCGCCGCAGCCCACCACGCCACGAACATCTTGGCGTCGGCGTACGTCGAGTTCGCCCGAAACGTGCTCGGCTCGTCGCCGGCGATGAGCGCTCGAGCAGCGGTGACGAGATCTCCGTCGAATCGTCGACTCGCGAGGTCGTGCAGGTTGGTGACACGCATCATGGGCACGTCGCCGCGAGCAGCTTCCGACCCGGAGATGACAATGCGCGCGCTGTCGCTCAACACGCCGTGCCGGAGGAGCGCCATGGTGAACACGTGGTGACCGGTGAGGGAGGCAGCGAATGTCTCGTCGACTCCTTCGGGCGTACGGCGTCGGGTGCGGCCCGCCATCATCCCCGCGTTCAGGACGAGGACATCGAGGCGAACGCCCTCGTCGGCAAGTCGGGCCGCAGCCGCCTCGATGTTGGTCGACTGCTCGAGGTCGAGTTCGAGGCCGATCGTGTGGTTCAACCCGGTCCGGGCGCGGACAGCTTCTGTGGCGGCCAGGGCGCGCGCCTCGGTGCGACCGGTCAATATGACCGGATCGGCTCCAATCTGGAGGAACTGAGCAGCCGCCTCGAGTCCGAGCCCCGACGTTGCACCCGTCACCAGAACTGAGCGGTTCACTCCGCACCGCCGTTCACTGCGACATCGGCGGGTGAGATGCGTTGCGCGTAGTCGGCGCGAATCGATGGGTCACCGACCGCATCGAGCAGGGCGGTGACGACGTCGGTGGGCACCAGCGTTGCGATTCCGATTGCCCTGCGGATGTCCTGGCCGTGCACGACGATCTCGCCGAGCGGTACCACCGGCCCGGTGCCCGGCGGTTTCCACATCGAGTCAGCGTTGCTCCGAAGACTCGCGACGATCTGATCGGTGGTCCGCGTCGCGTTCACCTTTGCGCTGAGTTCGATGACCGTCTTTGCGACGTTGCGTTTGTTGCGGATGACGTGCAGTGCAAACCGAGGCTTCGAGACTTCGAATGGAAGAATCAAATGGGCCGCTACCGCCTTGACATCCCACGGGTGGCACACGGTCGGTCGGGTCCAATCGTGTGGCCGCAGGCTGGCGAGGTCGTCGGCGAGGCGTCGTCGCTCGTTGGCGATTGCTGTCCACATGTTCATCGGTTTGGCTCCTGGCTCGTTGGGCGGTGAGATGCTCGGGGTCGGGGTGGTGCAGGGTCGGTGCTGTGGGCGTCGAGGCGGTGTCGGATGCTGCGGAGAATGTCGACGAGTTGGCTCTCGACGAGGTTGGCGAGGTCGTCGGGCCAAACCTCGGCGTCCACCCGGAGACGAGTTCCCGCTCCTTCGGGAACGACGGTCAGTGCCGACGGGCATGGGCAGTTCTCGCACTCGGCGACGACCCGGCGCATTGGCGCATCGACGTGAATTTCGCGTTGAATCAGCACGTTCACCAGATGCGACCTCGAGCTCACCGGTGGCAATCGCCCGATTTGGGGAGTTCATCGTTCTCCCCTGAACAGGGGAGGACCCGCCGAGTTGTCGTTGGCTGCCCCGGCCTACGATTGGCTGGTGCCAACAGATCGATCTCGCACGGGTCTCGTTGGTCGCACAGATGACGTTCGTGCGCTCGTCTCGGCGGTGACGCGATCGCGGTTGGTGACGCTGGTGGGCCCAGGGGGAGTTGGCAAGACTCGACTCGCCAACGAGTTGGCCGCGGAACTCGAAACGGAGTTCGACCGGATCGTGACGATCGATCTCGCCGCGGGCGCAGCTGCGCTCGACCGGTTGGATGCTTCATCGCTGCGAGCCGCAGCAACGCTGGTGATGCTCGACAACTGCGAGCACGTCGTCGACGAGATCGCCAGGCCTGTTGCCGAGATCCTCGTTTCTTCCAAACTGACGACGATCGTGGCGACCAGTCGTCGTCGCCTCGACATCGCCGAGGAGCGGCTGTTCTCGGTCCGCCCTCTGTCGACGCCAGTCAGCGAAGGAACGGTGTCGGACCTCGTGTCGTGCGAGTCGACCCAGTTGTTCCTCGAGCGATCAGCGCAACTCGACCCGTCGTTCGAGGTGACCGTCGAGAATGCCGACGTCGTCGCCCGGATCTGCCGACTTTCGGAGGGGCTCCCCATCGTGATCGAACTCGCAGCAGGACTCACGCGCAGCCGCTCGCTCGACGGCATCGTCACGGCGATGTCGCGCTTCGGCACTCACGACCTTGAAGTCCGCCGCCGCGACGTCCACGAGCATCAGCAGAGTCTCACGAGATCCATCGATTGGAGCCTTCAGCTGCTGGCCCAGAACGAGCTGCTGTTGCTGCAGTGCGCGGCGGCCTTCCACGGGACCTTCGCGGCGGAGTCGTTGGCCGAACTGCATGAACTGGTCGGCGGCGCAACGACCGAATCACTCACCGATCGCCTCGTGGAGCACAGCCTCTTGTCCTTCGACGGTCGGTTCCGCATGCTCGAAGTCGTGGCGAGTGCGGTCAGGGCGGCGACGGAGCCCCAAGTTGCCGCCACACTCGACGCTGCGCATACCGACTGGGCGCGACGCCGTTGCGCCGTGATCGCCGCGCGCTCGACACGACCTGACCCCGACCTCACGTTTGCCGACTTCGGACATGACCTCGACGATCTCGCTGCGGCCGCGGACCGGTTGGCCGAGTTCGAAGAAGTGCACGCATGGGTCAACTTCGTCGGGCCGATCGCCGAGTGGTGGGTGCATCGGGGCGGACCAGTCGATGCCGAGCGGTGGCAGCAGTTTCTCCACGCGGCCGAGCCATCGGCCGCGGCGGTCGGTCTCGCTGCGGGTCTTGCCTTCCACTCCGGTCACACCGGAGAGGACGCGGCCGCCTTGGACGCGTCACAACGCGCGGTCGACATGGCCAACTCGCTCGAACGCGCAGAGTTGTCGGTCACCGCGTTCGTCGCGATGGGGAACGCCCACCAGCGGCTCGGCGACCACGCGAATGCCGCTGCAGCCTTCGCCCGAGCGGAGCAGGCGCTCCCCGAGCCGTCGAACGCGTATCTGGAGTCGATGGTGCTGCTCTGCAAGTCGCGAGGCGAACCAGACGTCAGCCGGCGCCAAGCGCTCCTCTCGGGCATCGTCGAGCGCGTGGGATCGTCGAGCCCGGCCATGCGGGTCGCTGCGGAGTTGGAGCTCGCCGGGATCGAGCTCGATGCAGGAAACCTGGATCGGGCCGCAGAGTTGGTCGCTGCAGCCGAACGAGTGGCGGCGAGGATCGGTTTCCACGAGGCCCTCGCCACTGGCTGCAATCGAACGGGTGACATTGCGCGAGTTCGCAGACAGGTCGGCGAGGCGACGCGAGCTCACCAACGAGCTGTCGAACTCGGACAACGAATCGGGCACGTGGGTGTCATCGCCGACGGCATCGCTGGGCTGTCGAGAACGCATCTCCAGGCGGGGGATCCAACGACCGCCGGTCGCCTGGCCTTCCACGCCCGTTCACTGCTTCCGCAGGTCGGTCTGTCCGAGGAGCTCACCGGACTTGCAGATGCCTCGAGTGACGCCGCGGTGGTACCGCTGCGCGACCTGTTGGTGCTCGTGCCGACAGCAACGTCGGACCCCGCCAGTCCGACGTTGCTGACGCCGCGGGAGACGGACGTGCTGCGACTGCTCCGAGGCGATCTGACCCAACGCGAAATTGCCGACGAGCTGTACGTCTCGCCATCGACCGTTCGGGCTCACGTGAAGTCGATCTACCGGAAGCTCGGCGTTCACAATCGCACCGGCTGCGTTCATCACGCAACCGTGCTGGGGCTGCTTTCGCCTCCGTCAGCGGCGCATAGGTGAGCGGTTCGAGACTGATCAACGAGTACCCAGGGGCGAATATCAGACTCGCTCGAAGGTGATCTGGAACCTCTGCTCGTCAGCGGTTGGCGGTCGTTCTTTGTCCCACCAGCAACACGCGTCGACGGTTGTGAGTCCGAACGGTTTGGAGCGGCGTTCGATGTCGTCGGGTGAGAACAGTTCGAAGTCCATGGCTTCGGTGGCGCCGTCGACGTACTCGATCTCTGATGTGAGACGATCGCCGTGCATCGTGTTCGTGATCGAGAGACAGCGGGGATCACGTGTCGGAGCGATACGGCCCTGGTTTCGGTCGAAGTACTCGCGGTGAAAGAGATCGAGAATCAATCGGCCACCAGGACGCAGCAGGCCGGCAATGTCGCGGAGGGCAGCGTCGTTCGTAGCGGAATCGAAGTACCCGAAGCTCTGCCACAAGATCATCGCGGCGTCGAACGGTCCGGAGAGCGAGCCAAGACTTCGTTGGTCGAGTTCGATGAACCGACCGTCAGGGATCAGCTCGGCCGCTTGACGAACCGAAGCTGCATCCCGGTCGATCCCGGTGAGGTCGTAGCCCCGCTCGCACAGGAGTTGTGCGTGACGCCCTGGCCCGCAACAGATGTCCAGCAGCTTCTCGAACTCCGGGCGAGGAAGGCGCTCCTCGATGGCGTCGACTTCGGTGTTCGTCAACTCCCCGGGCATGGTCTCCAAGAACACCTCGAACCACTGTGGCGTGTATGCGTTCGTCACGCCCCGATCTTCTCACGATCGATCCACACCGAGTCCAGTCTCGACTCAATCGTTGATGCTCACGGCTTGGAGGAGTGGCAGCGGCTCATCACCCAGCATGGCTCGATAGGTGTTGTGGTAGTGGTGCAACGCCGGTTCGTTGCGCCCGAACACGACGTTGTCGAGCGCTCCGGCATTGGCCGACTGCTGCTGACTCGCGCCCATGACGTAGTCCTCGTCGCGGATGACGCCTCCGAACGAGTGGGCGATGTTGACCGCCATTTCCTGCAGGTCGGTGGCTTCGATCAGGTGTGCGCGCGCTTCCACCGCCGACGGTCGTAGATAGAAGTCGACTCGGCTCACATGCCGCGCCGGATCGCCAGGCAGTGGCACGGCGCGCACGAGGAACAGACCGATCTCGAACGGCATCAGGATGACGTTCGGGAAGATCCAGTACACGGGCAGACCGGCAACAGTGATGTCCCATTCCTCCTCAGGAAGCTTGCGCATCTCGTCGATCGCTCGCTTGCACAGAATCATGCGATGGAGGTGTGACTCCTCGTCGTAGCACTGCACGTTGCCGTGGAAACTCAGCGCAAGTGTGTCCGAATGCAGCGACGTGAAGTGATACGTCTCGCCAAAGGTGTCCATTGCGAGCTTCCAGTTGCAGGCGGTGTCGTATGCATCCGACGTAAGAAGCTCGAGTTCGTCGAAGCGCCACGTCGAGAACTCGTCGTTGAACCACTCGCCGAGTAGCCAGTCGAGGTCGATGACCCCGTCGGGGTCCGGATGCACGAAGAGCAGTCCGTGGCGCTCCTCGGCGGGCAACGCACGTAACCCGAGACACTCCCGGTCGACGTCTCCGAAGTGATCGGGCTTGGGTAGTCCGACGAGAGCGCCGCCGGAGTCATACGACCAGGCGTGGAACGGGCACGTGAACCGCCGTTTGGTGCCCCGTTCGTCGGTCTCGACGATGGCGCCGCGATGTCGACACGAATTCACGAATGCCTTGAACTCACCGTTGTCGTCGCGGGTGGCGAGCACCGGCGTGCCGTAGTCGTTGTTCGTGAGAAACGAGCCGGGTTCGCTGAGCTCACCCGACAGTCCAACGATCTGTGGCATGCCGCGGAACCATTCGTTCCACTCCCGGTCGGCCTGTGCCGGGTCGGTGTATGTGCTGGTCGGATTGAGCCGCAACCCGCCCGCATCGACGTTGGTGTCGCCGTCGAGGTGGGCGCACAGTTGCTTGATCAGCCGAACCTGCTCATCGTGTCGCATGCGTGTACTTGATCAGAAAGCCGAGGGGGCAGTCGAACTCGCGCGGCAGGGTCGTTGGGCCTGGCGCGGCGCAGACCGCGATGGACCCTGCCGTGGCAGCTTCGGTGCTCGTGCGCGTGACGAGTGCTCCGCTGGCTCAGAGTGAGTAGAGGTTGGCGACGCTGGTGCGCGTGATCTTGTCTCGGGACTCCGCAGAGTAGGTCTCGAACATCTCGTCGAGCACCTGAGTCGAGCACGGCCAGGTCGAGTCGGTGTGCGGGTAATCCGAACCCCACAGCAACGTCTCTTCACCGATCAACTCGCGAGTGCCGAGTGCGGCGGAGTCGTCTTCGATCGTGGCGAAGAACTGTCGCTTCCACACCTCGAGCATGTCGACGGGGGAGCCGATCGAGGAGTCCTTGGCGTATTCGCGCGCCCAACCTTGCTGCGCCTTGTCGAGCCAGTGGGCGACCCACCCGGCGTTGAATTCTGCGAGCACGAACTTGAGGTTCGGAAACTTCGCGCAGACGCCGCGAACCATCAGCTCGACCATCGTGTCGTGGATGAGTGTCGGCGAGCCGGCGTACTGGACGACGGGATCGCGAGTGCCCATTGCCTTGACCCAGTCAGGCAGGTGAGACATGCACGCAACGTGGAAGCCCACCGGCAGGCCGGCCTCTTGTGCGAGCGCCCACATCGGGTCGTACTCCTCATCGCTGTACTTGCGGTCGCGCGGCGCGTTGCTCGGGATGACGATGCCCTTGTATCCGAGGTCGATCGCCCGGTGCAGTTCTGCGAGCGCGGCGTCGGGGTCCTGCACGGGAAGTGCAGCGAGGCCGACGAGGCGGCCGTTCGACTTGACCTGCTGGTCAGCCATCCAGTCGTTGTAGTTGCGTTGCGTGGCGATGAGCAGGTCGAGGTCGGGGAGGCTGAACATGGGGAACCAGCCGGGGTAGAGGACCTCGGCCGAGATGCCGTCGATGTCTTGATCATCAGGACGCCGAGCGCCGTCGCGCAACCCGGGACGCATCGCTGCGTAACCGCCGGTGAAGTACGCCTGGACTTCGGGGTCGCTGATCGACCCGGTACCCGGCTTGGTGGCGTGCTCGCGCGGCAACGGAGTCTCGTAGTCGAGGCGAGTACCGGCGAGGCACATCACGGCGACGTTGCGTGAGCGGGCCGGTTGGTTTGGGATCTCGATGTAGTCGCCCTGGTCGCCTTTGTTGACCACTCGCGGCGCGTCATCGCCGAATTTCTCCGCCAGTCCTGCGTAGGTCTCGGCGGTCTCGAGTGCGTGAGAGTCGGCGGAAATCGGTCGTGGGTCGTTGAGCAATGTCATGGGTTCTCCTCGTTTTTCGGCCACTGTAGCGAGTTAATTGTGTGCAGTTCAAAAATCGATTCTGCAGGTTTCATTGGGAAGTTGTTTTGACACGGTGGCACAAGTGTGAGTTAACTGCACATCGGTCACATAACTCTCTTCACGAACCGAGCTCTCATGAATCGCTTCCGATCCCGTTCCGCAGTCCTGTTCGCCAGTGCCGCTCTCTTCGTCGCTTCGTGCGCCGGTGGCAGCGACGAACCCGCCGCCACGGACGAACCCGCCGCATCGGCCGATGTCGCCGACCCAGCGACAAGCACCGGCACCTCGGACACCGATGTTGACACGTCGGGAGGCGACACGGCGCAGAGCGACGTGGTCCCGCTCGAAGACGACGACCAGCTGACGAGTGCCGGCGAAGGTGCGGGGTCGGAAGATCTGGTGGCGCAGTCAGGGGGCGAGCTCGTGTGGGCACTGCCTGCTGACGGCACCGGCTTCGACACGACCAGCAGCGTGCGTGCCGGCTCGATCCGGCTGATCACCGCGTTGTCGGACCCTCTGGTCACGCTGGACGTGAACGCTGACTGGCATCCGAATCTCGCCGAGTCGCTCGTGCCGAACGACGACTTCACCTCCTGGACGATCACCATGCGGCCGGGAGTGACGTTCCACGACGGTGAGCCGGTCGACGCCGAAGCCGTCCGCGCCAATCTGCAGGCGTACAAGGACAGCTCGACGGTCGGCTTCGCGCTCGGATCAGTCGATTTGATCAGTGCCGTCGACGAGATGACGGTCCGCGTCGACATGAGCGCCCCGTGGGCGGCGTTCCCGTACTCGCTCGTCGGGCAGCTCGGATGGATGGTGTCGCCCGAAACACTCGGCACGAACGAGACCTTCGTCAGCACTGGCCCGTTCATGCTCGAGAGTTGGGTGGCTCGCGACAGTGCGCGCGTCGTACGCAACCCGAACTACTGGCGCGAGGGGATGCCGTACCTCGATGCCATCGATTTCAAGTTCGTGTCCGAGCAGACCGTGCGCCGTCAGGCGTTCGACGCCGGTGACGTGATGGGCTTCCACAGCCCGAGTGCTGCAGACATCGTCGAGTTCCTCGACGACGACGAGGTCGATGCGTGGATCGGCACAGCCGGAGCGAATGAGTACTACTGGATTCTGAACACGGCTGAGGCGCCGTTCGACGACCTGCGCGTCCGCCGCGCGCTCGCGCACTCGATCGACGTGCAGTTCCTCATCGACACGTTCCGCGAAGGACTCACGACACCCGCCACCGGTCCGCTCAACCCCTCGAACCGCTGGTACGCGGAGAACAACTACCCGGCCTTCGATCCGGCCGCCGCCCAGGCACTGGTCGACGAGTACGAAGCCGAGGTCGGCCCGATCGAGTTCGTGATCACCCTGGAAACCAACTCCGACGTGCTCGAGGTGCTCGAAGTGGTCACCTCGTTCCTCGCCGACGTCGGCATCGACATGACGATCGAGGAGATCGGCCCGGGCCAGTCGGTTGCGCGGATCCTCTCCGACGAGTTCCAAGCCGTCTCCACCTTCGGTCACGGTGCGCCCGACCCCGACGGCTTCTACGTGCTGTTCCACTCGTCGTCGGGTCCGCTCAACATCTCGAACTTGGTGAGCGCCGACATCGACGAAGGTCTCGACCTCGGTCGCAACAACGTCGACGAGCAAGCTCGAGCCGACGGCTATGCACAGTTTCTCCGGGGGCTCGGCGACGACGTGCCGATGATCTGGTTCGACCACCTGAACGGGGTCGAAGCCGTCGTCACGATCCCGCAGATCCACGGCATCGGCGTGCCGGGCACGTTGCCCGACGGCGGTGCCCAACTGCCGATGACGAACGGGGTGTTCTTCTCCTGGCACGACGTGTGGCTCGAACAGTGACGCGCGTCCGGTCAAGCCGGGAGGCGAGCTGCGCGTGCTGCTAGTCGCACGCCGGCTCGTCCGGTTGACCATCGTCTTGCTGGCCGTGACGTTCTTCACGTTCTTCCTGCTCGACCGATCTCCCGGCGACCCCGCAGCCGCGCTCGCCGGGGAGAACGCGACCGAGGAGGTGATCGAGCAGAAGCGCGCGGAACTCGGTCTTGACCGTCCGCTCGTCGAGCGTTACGTCGACTGGTTGGGTGGTGCGGTTC
This sequence comes from uncultured Ilumatobacter sp., assembly GCA_938049325.1. Taxonomy (GTDB): domain Bacteria; phylum Actinomycetota; class Acidimicrobiia; order Acidimicrobiales; family Ilumatobacteraceae; genus Ilumatobacter_A. Next base: position 17,749 of record CALICC010000394.1, read on the forward strand.
AGCTGGACTTCGGTGACTCGATCGTGACCGCGGGACTGTCGAGCTGGGACCTGATCCGCGAATCGCTCCCGAAGACCCTCGAGCTGATGATCTTGGCGGAGTTGATGGCGATTGCCATCTCGGTGCCACTGGCGATGGCATCGGCGACGCGCCCCGGTGGTCTCGTCGATCGCATGGCCTCCTCGACGGCGTTCGGGTTACTCGCGCTGCCATCGTTCGTGCTCGGCATCTATCTGGCATTCGTGTTCGGCGTGCATCTGGGGTGGTTCCCGACCATCGTGAACAGACTGCCCGGTCTCAACGACGACCCACTCGAGAATCTTCGTCAGATGTTCCTGCCGTCGTTGACGCTCGCCCTCAATCTGGTCGCGGTGTATCACCGGCTGTTGCGCAGCGATCTCATCGAAACGCTCCAGGAAGACTTCGTGGTCCTCGCTCAGGTGCGCGGTCTGAGTGATCGTCGCATCATGTGGCGCCACGTTTTGCGTCCATCGTCGCTGAACTTCACCACTGCGGTCGGCCTCAACGTGGCCGGCTTGATCGGCGGGGCGTTGATCATCGAGGTGCTCTTCTCGATCAACGGCATGGGACGCCTCGTGATCGAGTCGGTGGTCCTCGAGGACTTCAACGTCGTCGCAGCGGTCGTCGCGCTGCTCACCGTCGGGTACGTCACCATGAACTTCGTCGTCGACCTGCTCTACTCCGTTCTCGATCCCAGGATCCGCCATGGCGCCCGTTGACGCCACCGCCGTGTTGAACGACGTTGGCGAACGCGCTGCGGTCTCGCCGTCAGCCGACATCGCATCGACCGGAGCATCGCAGTCGACGCCGCCACCGCGAGCTCTCGGGGTGACCTTCTGGTTGGCCGCGGGCTGGATCGCAGTGCTGTTGTTCGTTGCCGTGTTTGCCGACCTGCTGCCAGTGCGCGATCCCGACGCTCTCGGAATTCGTACTCGCGAGGTGGAGAAGTTCGAGCGGCCGGGATGGAACGCCCCATTCGGTGGCGACGGCGTTGGTCACGATCAGTTCGCTCGCGTGATCGCGGGGACACGACCGGCGTTGATCATCGGCATCAGCGTGACGCTCATCGGTGGCCTCATCGGGATGGCAGTCGGGCTCGCCTCGGGGTACCTCCGCGGAAAGCTCGACGCAGTGAGCGCGTTGCTGATCGACATGGCGCTCGCGTTCCCCGGGTTGGTCCTGGTCATCGCGGTGCGTGCCGCGTTCGGCAACTCGATCTACGTCTTCGTCGCGCTGTTCTCGGTTGCCAGCGTCCCGGCGTACGCCCGCATCGTGCGTGGCGCCACGTTGTCGTTGTCGGAGCGCGCGTTTGTCGACGTCGCGCAGGCGATGGGTGCGTCCAAGCTGAGGATCCTGTGGCGCGAGCTCGCACCGAACATCGCTGTCCCGGCACTGGCGTTCGCATTCATCGGCTTCGCGCTCGTCATCGTTGCCGAGGGTGGGCTCGCGTTCGTCGGGCTGTCGCTCGACCAGATCACCTGGGGTCAGTTGATCGCGGACGGAACCGGCGAGATCAACGAGCACCCTCACGTCTCGCTGATCCCAGCCACCGTGATGTTCCTGACGATTCTGTCGTTCAACCTGGTCGGCGACGGCATCAGATCGCACTTCGCACCACGCGAGGTCGCCACCCGCCGTCGCTTCCGTACCGAGGGTCCGCCGTCGCCATCGAGCGGCGGCTCGACGCTGCGCGTGGACCAGCTCCGCACCACCTTGCACACGCAGTCGGGAGACGTTCGTGTGGTCGACGACGTGTCGTTCGAGCTCGACGCCGGAGACTGCCTCGCGATCGTCGGCGAGTCGGGGTCGGGCAAGACGATGATGCTGCGGTCGATCGTCGGCGCGTTCGCGCTCGCCGATGTCACCCGGTCGGGCACGGTCGAGGTCGAAGGAACCGACATGCTCCGCATCGCTCCGGACGAGCTGCGATCCGTGCTCGGTTCTCACATCGGCATGGTGCCGCAGAACCCACTCACGGCACTCAACCCCGTCCGCCGAATCGAGACGCAGATCATCGAGCCGATGCGAGCGCACCGGTCGATATCAAAATCACAGGCACGCGCCGAAGCGCTGGAACTGATGCAACACGTCGGTATCCCCGATCCGGAGCGACGGTTGCGTGACTATCCGCACCAACTGTCGGGAGGTATGCGCCAACGAATCACGATCGCGATCGCACTGGCCAACCAACCGAAGCTGCTGCTCGCCGACGAGCCCACGACCGCACTCGACGTCACGGTGCAAGACCAGATTCTTCGACTGCTCCTCGGGCTACAGCGCGATCTCGAGATGGCGATGATCCTCGTCACGCACGACCTCGCGGTAGTGCGTGGGTTCGCTGACCGGGTGGCGATCGCGTATGGCGGCCAACTCGTCGAGTCCGGCACGATCGAACGCATCTTCAACGACCCGAAGCACCGCTACACCGCGGCGCTGCTGAGCTCCGTTCCCGACCTCGAACTCGAACCGCACTCGCGGCTCGTCACCATCGAAGGGCAGCCTCCGCCGCTCATCGACCCGTCGCCCGGCTGCCGCTTCGCGCCGCGTTGCCCGGCGGCCACCGACCTCTGCCACACCACCGAACCCGAGCGCACCGATGACGAGGACCGGTGGTTCCGTTGCCACTTTCCCGTCACCGGGGACGCCGAGATCGAGACGGCTGGTAGTCGCTCCACGCGCCCAGCCGATGCCATCCGGGCTGAGACGCAAGGAGTGAACTGATGGCAGGGACCGGTCGCGCCGCGCTTCACGATGATGCCGTTCTCCGTGTCGTCGACCTCGTGGTCGAATACCCACTCGACCGCAAGAACGTGGTGCACGCGGTGTCGGGAGTGACGTTCGACATTCAGAAGGGAACGACGCTCGGCATCGTGGGGGAGTCGGGTTGCGGCAAGACCACCGTCGGTCGAGCGATCATGCAGCTCGAACGTCCGACCTCTGGCTCGGTCGAACTCGACGGTGCCGACGTGACGCAGATGACCCGACGCGAACTGCGCGCCGCACGTCGGTCGATGCAGATGATCTTCCAGGATCCGGTGTCGTCGCTCAATCCGAGTCGACGGGTCAAAGACCTGGTCCGCGAAGGGCTCGAAGTGTGGGGACTCTCCGAGGCCGACATGCCACCCGGACGGATCGACGATCTCATGGCATCGGTTGGCTTGGGCGGTCCCGCGGTCGGAGAGCGACGTCCGCACGAGTTCTCTGGCGGTCAATGCCAACGCATCCGTATCGCCCGTGCGCTCGTCACCGATCCTGAAGTTCTGATTCTCGACGAGCCGGCGTCGGCACTCGACGTCTCGGTGCAGGCTCAGATCCTCAACCTGCTCGAGGACCTGAAGGAAGAATTCGGCCTGACGATGTTGTTCATCAGTCATGACCTCGCCGTGGTGCGCAACGTGTCGGACCGCGTGATGGTGATGTATCTCGGGAAGGTCTGCGAGATCGCACCCAACTCGTCGTTGTTCGACCAGCCGACGCATCCCTACACACGGGCGCTCCTCGCGTCGATTCCAGGCCACCAGCTTGACCTCCCGCCGGCCGCCGAGCTCATCAGCGGAGAGATTCCGTCGCCGATCGACCCGCCGTCCGGGTGTCGATTCCGTACTCGCTGCCCGCACGCAACCGAGCGGTGCGCTGCCGAAGAGCCGACCCTCGTCGAGACCAGTCCGGGCCACTTCACGGCCTGTCACTACCCACACCACTAGGCGTAGCCGTAGCAGCAACACAAGGAGCAAGAGATGTCCGAACCCATCGTGAACCGAGCCTTCGCCGAGAAGTTCCTCACCGCGGTCGACCGACCCTTCGAGTACGGCGTGTACTTCCTCTTCCACGACTGGTGGGCCGAAGCGCCGCAGGACGCGATCGACGCGTACGTCGAACAGTTCATGGCAATCCCGGGAGCTGCTGAGTTCCTCGAGGAGCGATACCTCGCAGACCCCATCGAGGTCGCCGACCTCGAGCAGTGCGCTCCCGGCACGCTGGGCGCTGCGTACCGGAGCTTCATCGTCGACAACAACCTCGAAGCGAACCTCGCTCGGAACTACCAGGACTTCAACGAGGAACTGCACAGTGATGGCACGCTCGACCGGCTGCCCGACGAGCTCAGCTACGCCATCGTCCGAGGTTTCCAGACGCACGACTTCAACCACGTCATCACCGGCTTCAGTCCGGCACCGCTGGGTGAGCTCGCACAATCCGCGTTCCACGCAGCGCAGTCCCATTCGCCTTACAACGCCTTTCGTATCGCCGTCACCAACGCGTACACGGCATTCGTGAACCCGGCTGCCGCCGCGGACACGATGAACGCCTTCATGACGGGTTGGGGACTCGGGCAGCAGTCCGAGAACCTGAGTTGTCTTCGGTGGGAGGACGAGCTGGACACACCGCTCGCCGAACTGCGCGCCCGAGCTGGTATCGATACGTCGACGTACGCCGACTACTGATCACGGAGACCCGATGGCACGACCGGTCGCAACCGCAGCGCAACGAGCAGCACAGCGTCAACGCATACGCGACGCTGCGCGCGCTCTCTACGACGAGCACGGCATAGAGGCGGTCACCGTTCGCCGCGTCGCCGACCAGGCGGGCCTCGCTCAAGGCACGATCTACAAGTACTTCCGAAATCACGTCGACCTCGTCCGCTCGCTGTGGCTCGAACCCATCCAGCAGGCGGGCGACGTCGTGGAAAAGATTGCGGCGAGCGTGAGCGATCCCGCCCAACGGCTTCGCGCAATCCTCACGTACTACCGCGACTTCGTCATCGAGAACCCCGACGTCCATCGCGGGATCCTGCTCTTCGTCCGAGGGCCGAGCCACTGGGAACCCGACCCGCAACCGCTCGATGCGCTCCCGCTGTACCGCAACCTGCGGCTCACCCTCGAGGAATTGCACGACGCGGGCCAACTGGTCGGCGGTGAGCCCGACCGTGTGGCGGAGCTGCTCTGGGCCGCGATGCACGGCTCACTCGGGCTGGCAATCAACTCCGACATCTACGAAGTCACCCCCGGCGCTGCGCTCAGTGGCCGGATGCTCGAGTTCCTACTGCAAGCGATTCTCCCAGCTGGGGTTCCGGACCCAGCTCCCACCACGAAGGACCACCGCACGCATGCCAACACCTCATAGTCCTCTGGACCGCGACGAACTCACCACCGCCGTCCGAAACGCGCTCGAGCCGTACGTGACGTCGGGTCGAATCCCCGGCTTGGTGAGCTATGTCGCGCACAGCGGCGAGGTGGTGCACGAGTTGGCCCTCGGTGTGCGCGACGTCGAAGCGGCGGAGCCGATGACCACCGACACGCTCGCCCGTATCTACTCCATGACCAAGCCGGTCACCAGTGTTGCGGTGATGATGCTGATCGAGCGCGGTGACCTCGCCCTGGAAGATCGTGTCGACAGCTACCTGCCCGAGTTCAGCGACCCGGTGGTGTTCGAGAGCGAGAACGCCGACGGTGAGATGACCACGGTTCCGGCTGATCGTCCGATCACGATCGAGCATCTGCTCACGCACACGTCTGGGCTCACCTACGGAATCCTCGGCGGGACCGAGATCGCGAAGCGCTACAACGATCTCAACATGATGCAGTTGGCCATGCCGCTCGACGAGTTCTCGCGTCGCGTCGCCGACATCCCACTCGTCGGTCAGCCCGGCGAGCGCTTCAACTACGGCGTGTCGACCGCGATCTTGGGTCGCGTCATCGAAGTCGTGAGCGGCCAGTCGTTCGACCAGTTCATGGCGGACAACGTCACGAGGCCGCTCGGGATGAACGACACCGCTTTCTTCGCTCCGCCCGAGAAGCTCGATCGGTTCGCCAAGCTCTACACCACGGGTCCGAGCGGCGACTACTTGGTGATGGACGACAACAAGCAGGGGGTCCTCGCCGGTTCGCTCCCGGCGCTGCTCCTTGGCGACGGTGGCTTGGTGTCGACCGCTCCGGACTTCGCTCGTTTCTGTCAGATGATCCTGAACAAGGGCGAGCTCGACGGAGTGCGGTTACTGGAGCAGTCGACCGTCGAGCTGATGACTCAGGACCACCTTCCGGCTTCGTCGCCGTACGTCAACTTCGGTCCGCTGGTCGAGTTGACCGGCATCGGATTCGGGTACGGCTTCGCGGTGTCGGGTGACATCGCTCCCGAGCTTCGCGTCGCAACCGGGCCCGGCGATCTCTGGTGGGGCGGTTATTCGACCACGGTGTTCTGGATCGACCCGACCAACGATCTCGTCTGCATCCTGATGGGGCAACAGGTTCCTCCCGCTGGTGAGGAAGGTCTGCGCATGGAACTCCAGGTTCAACTTCGACAAGCCGTGTACGGCGCACTCGCGGTGATCGCGTCGTAGCGGCAGTGAAATCGAACTGCGGCCGCCGACGGCTTACTCGTCAGCAGCCGTCGTTCCAGTCCGAGTCGAGTTCGTCGAGCCATGCCGCAACGTCGTCCGCCGCGGTGAGGCATTCGTTGCCGCTCAGCGAGGCGTCACCCAAGGGAGCGAAGCGCAGCAACTCGTCGGGGACCGGACCGGACAGCTCGTTGCTGCCGACGTAGAAGAACTCCAGCTGTGCCAGATCCGCGAGCTCGGCCGGGATCGAGCCGCTGAACTCGTTGGCGTTCAACCCGAGGTACACCAGGCTGTTCAGTTCGGCGATCTCCACAGGAATCGACCCGGAGAGTGCGTTGTCTTCGAACGACAGCGTCTCCAGCTTCGTCAGCGCCGAGAGGGTGGATGGGAGTTCGGTGAACTGATTGCTGAACATCGTCAGGTTGGTGAGTTCGACGAGGTTGCCCACCTGGTCGGGGAACGGACCGCTGAGCGCATTGGCGGACAGCGACAAACTCGTGAGTGTGGTGAGGTTGCCGATCTCGGGTGGCACCGCGCCGACCAGATCATTGCCGTTGAGGAAGAGACGTTCGAGCTGAGGAAAATCGCCGATCGACGCGGGGATGGAACCGGACAGATCGTTGACGATCAGGTCGATCTCGACGATGCCGTCGGCCTCGCAGGTGATTCCGAACCAGGTGCACGGATCGGAGTCGGTCAACCATGCCGATGAGTCTCGCCAGTTCGATCCACCCGTGGCGTCGTACAAGTTGACGAGTGCGTCGCACTCACCCGCTGAGATCGTCGAGCCGACTGCGTCGAGGTCAACGGGGCAGCCACCTGCAGTGTCCACGGGTGCAGGGTCGGCCTGCGCGTCGGGCTCGGGTTGAGGAGTGCCAGCATCCTGGTCGCCGTCGCCTCCCGGCGCCGGTTGAGTGGCCTCGGGCGTTGCGTCCGTTCCGTCGGGGGCGTCGCCGTCGCTTCCCGAACACGATGCGACCACCACCGACGCAAGCACGAGCACCGCAGTTCGAAACCTCATCGGGTCATTGTACGAGCGAGCGCTCAGGTCGACCCGGCAGTCGACCCAGAGGACCGGACGCACCGGAATCGCGCCGGAAGCGCACCGCGTCCGGCTTCGCCACCAGGAACCAGACGCAGGCGGTGTTGTGAGCACGTTCGGCTGCTTGTGGACTCACGGAACGAATTAGGTTCGATTCGACCGCTCGGCTGGTCGGGCGATGGGAGGAACCATGAGTGAAATCAGTCGACGCACGTTCGTTGCCGGTTCGATCGGGGCAGCCAGTGCGCTCACGCTCAGTGCCTGCGATGTGCCCAAGCCGTGGATTCCCACTGGTGGCGGACACCGTCGGCCTCGCCGAACCGATCCGGAGTACGCGCTCGCGGCTCCAGGCGCTCGCGGGCTCATCGACGAGGGCAGATATCAGCAACGCGTGTCCGACTACCTGGAGTTTGCGACCGCTGCCACCAACGTCGGCAGGCCAACCGGCATCGCCCTGCACCTGATCGCCGCCCAGCGTGACCCCGAGTACACGTGGGACATCGACAGCGTGACCGTCGACGGGTTGGCGTCGGTCTGGGCAAAGATCGACGGTTGGCAGGACACGCGTGACTTCGACCTGATGTACCTGCACTGGGTCCATGCCCTCGGCAGCGGAGGCACGTCGATGACCACGCTCGACTCCAGCGTGCTCGATGCCATCAGGGCGCGGATGGTGAACAACCGGTACCGCTATGACGATCCCCGTCCCGGCGGTCGGATCGACGACCTCTGGTTCTGGTCGGAGAACCACGTGATCATCGGACTGGTCAACGAATACCTCGCCGGCCAAGAGTTCCCCGACGAGGTGTTTCCGGTCACCGGTTTCACGGGTCGCGAACACCTCGAGCGCTCGCGTCAGCCGATCCTGGACTGGATCCACGAGCGCGCTCGTTTCGGGTTCTTCGAGTGGCACAGCAACGTCTACATGCTCAAGAACCTCACGCCGTTGCTGACGCTCGCGGAGCTCGGTGACGACGCCGAGATGGTGCGTGCCGCGGGCATGGCGCTCGACCTGGTGCTGCTCGACATGGCCTCTCATATGCAGGCGGGCAGCTACGTCGCCCCGCGCGGCCGCACCTACAAGAAGGACAAGATGACCGCGTTGGACGAAGACGTGTTCAACAGCTGCAAGTTCCTCTTCGACGACACCGAGTACGAGTACCAGTCACGCACCGACAACGGCGCCACATACCTGTGCGGGGCCCGGCGCTACCGACCGCCGCAGGTCATCATCGACATGGCGACCGCATCGTCGCCCGGTGTGGTTCGCGAGCGCCACGGGATCTACGTCGACGGGGAGGCGCCGGTCACGTCGAACCCGGTGGCACCGTTCGGCTACGACTTCAACGACCCCGACAACCTGACGTTCTGGTGGTCGCAGGGCGCTCTCGGTTTGTGGCAGGTCGCCGGAATCAGTCTCTCCGAAGCCGAAGAGCACGGTCTGTTCGACGTACCGAGTCTTGCGGAGGTCAGGCTGCTCGCCGACCTGAACGGTCGGGACCCGGACCGGATACGGGCGTGGGAACAAGCCAACCACGACATCATCAACTTCGGGTTCCTCAGCGAAGCCAACACCTACGCCTGGCGCGGCGATGCCGTGTCGCTCGCTTCGGTGATCGATCACCGCTTCGGTGAGATGCGGGACCAGGGCCACAGTTGGACCGCCGGCATCGACGCGGAGGCGCTGATCTTCACCACTCACCCGTTGATCGGACTTCCAGAGTCGACCAACTGGGCCGACGACGGCGAACCCGGGTACTGGACCGGCGAGGCATCGATGCCACGGTGCGCGCAACACGAACGGACCGCGATTCACATCTATGACCCGTCGTGGGACGAGAACACCGACGCGCTGCTCTGGTCGATCTTCAACTACCGGGACTACACCCACGCCTACGTCCCTCAGGATCGTTTCGACGAGGTGACGCAGAGCGGGCACTGGACGTTCGTGCGCAAGGGGAACGGCTACATCGGCCTCTGGTCGTGGCGCTCGACGAGGTGGCGCGTGTACGACCCTGCCGTCCACGCAACCGACGGGATGGTGCAGCCGTTCGACCTGCTCGCGGAGGGCGGTCCTGACAACGTCTGGATCGTCGAGGTGGGGGAGGGTCCGCCCGCGGATTTTGCGGCTTGGCAAGCGTCGATCCTGGCTCAGGAACCGATGGTGGACCGCGGCGACGACGGATTCAGCGTGCGATGGACATCGCCGACCGCGGGAGCGCTCGGGTTCGGTTCGATCGAGCCGTTCACCGTCGAAGGCGTCGAGCAAGAACTGGCTGACTTCCCTCGCCACGAGTCGGCGTTCGGTACGGTCGAGCGGCTGTCCACTCGGTACCGGCTGCGCGCTCGGCGCGCTCGTCTCACGCTCGACTTCGATCGACTACGCCGCCGCGTCTGGGGCCGTTAGCCGTCTGTCGAGCAACAGCTCCTCGACCTCAGCTCCAGAGCGTGACGTGGACGCGCGGTTTGAATCGCGCGATGTTCGTGCCGCTTCCGGTGAGCATTGCCTGGATCGCCCGCGGGGTGCTCGTGAATCGGACGAGTTCGTTCACCAACGGACTCGTCACTTCGTGACGCAACCACGACGCGGCCCACGTGCCGTCGGCGAGCAGGCCCGAGCCCTGCACGCGAACCAAGCGGCCATCCGCAAGCTCGCCGCTCACGGCGTGCGCTGCGCACAGTGCGATGCCGTTACCGGCAGCACTTTCGGCGAGCGCCGCCGAATGGTTCTGGAAGATGCGCTGGCGTGCTTCGGGGACCCCGAACCGGCGCAGCATGCGTGACGCAACGCTGTTGGCGTCGGCCGCGCTCGGCCCCAGCAGCCACTTCTGTTGAGCGAGCGTTTTCGGGTCCACGTGTCGCCCGGCCACCTCGTGTGACGGGCTGACGACGGCGATCACTTGGTAGCGCAGGAACTCCTTGACGCGAATGCTCTCGGGGTTCGACTGCGAGGTGGGCCCCATTGCGACATCGACCGCGCGCGACGCGAGGAGTCGAGGGAACTGGTCGGGGGGGCTCACGCTCATCTCGACCTGAAGGTCGTCAGCGCGAGTCGAGAAGAGTTCGATCAGACCCGGGGCGGCGACCTCCCCGAACAGCGACGACACGGCGATGCGCAGCACGCGTTGGCCATCGCCCGCGGCGCGCACCTCGTGCACCGTTTGATCTTGGAGACCCAGCATCTCGACGGCGCGCGACGCCAAGCGAAGGCCGCCGGGTGTGAAGCTGATCCCCGAACCGGTGCGGACGAACAGGTCGTCGCCGAGTTCCTTGCGCAGCGCCGCCACGTGGCCAGACACGGCCGCCTCCGACACCTGCAGCTCATTCGATGCTTCGCGCGAGCTCCCGTGCCGGGCGATGGCCGCGAAGACGCGGAGTTGGGCGGGCGTCATCCGAGCAACTTAACCAATTGCTGAAGTCGCGTTTGACGCGCGTCACACATCGGACTTGAGTGCATGCGGGGAAGTCGAGCGACGGGGGTCGTCGCCGAGAATGTGAGGGGTTCACCATGCAGGTACCAGCACCGTTCGAATACGAACGGGCCACGAGCATCGATCACGCGATCGCGCTGATGGAACGATTGGGGAGCGAGGCGCGCGTCGTCGCCGGCGGGCACAGCCTCCTCCCGATGATGAAACTCAGACTCGCAACGCCCGAGTATCTGATCGACATCAACGATCTGAGCGCCGAGCTCGAATACATCCGGATCGAAGGTGCCGAGGTTCGCATCGGGGCGCTCACCCGACACCGTCAGTTACTCGAGAACGACGAGTTGGCCGCGGTGCTTCCGATCTTCCGCGACGCTGAGAAGGTCATTGCCGACCCCGTGGTCCGCAACCGCGGAACACTCGGAGGTTCGCTGTGCCAGGCAGACCCGTCCGAAGATCTGTCGGCCGTGTGTGACGCCGTCGGTGCGTCCTGCGTGATCCGCAACGGCTCGGGAGATCGTGTGGTGTCGATGCATGACTTCCATCGCGGTCCGTACGAGACGGCTGTGGCCGACGGGGAAATGCTCACCGAGGTGCGCATCCCGCTGCGACCGGGGTCGTCGAGCGCCTATCACAAGGTCGAACGACGAGCCGGCGACTGGGCGGTCGCGTCAGCAGGCGCCGCTGTGACGATGGACGGCGACGTGATCGCCGACGGCCGCGTCGGCCTCTGCGCCGTCGGGCCGAACCTGACCAACGTCGAGCCCATCTCGGCTGCGCTGCAAGGCCAGGCCCCGTCCGAGGAGTTGTATGCGCTCGTCGGACAGATCGCCGCCGACAACGCCAACCCCTCGACCGACACCCGCGGGACCGCCGCCTACAAGACCCATCTCGCCAAGGAGCTCACCGTCCGGTCGCTCCGCAAGGCCGTTGCCCGGGCCACCGGGCAGGCCTGATCACAGGATCGAACGGAGCACATCATGGAAGTCACAATGAACATCAACGGTGACGAGGTCACGCGCGACATCGAGCCGCGCACGCTCCTCGTCCACCACATCCGCGACAACCTCGGCCTCACCGGCACGCACTGGGGATGCGACACCAGCAACTGCGGCACATGCGTGGTGTGGGTCGACAACGAACCGGTGAAGAGCTGCACCACGCTCGCCGCGATGGCGGGTGGTCACGACGTGCGCACCGTCGAAGGCATGGAGACAGACGGCGTGCTCGACCCGGTGCAAGAAGGCTTCATCCAGTGCCACGGCCTGCAATGCGGATTCTGCACGCCGGGGATGATGATGACGGCGCGAGCACTGCTCGACCGCAACCCTGATCCCACCGAAGCCGAAATCCGAGAAGCGATCAGTGGTCAGATCTGTCGCTGCACCGGCTACTCCACCATCGTTCGCTCGATTCAGTGGGCGGCCAAGAAGGAACAAGAGACTCCCGTGGAAGTGAGCGCATCATGACGGTGACCGAGCCCGGCGTCGAAGAGAACACCAACGCAGTTCCCACGCCCGACAACAACCTGAACGACCACAAGCCGAACGGCTTTGGCCGCATGCTCCGCAAGGAAGACCCGCGCCTCGTGCGCGGGCTCGGCCAGTTCTGCGACGACATCGAACTTCCCGGGATGCTGCACCTTGCGATCCTGCGATCGCCGATGGCGCACGCAACGATCGTCAGC
>CALICC010000395.1 GCA_938049325.1 uncultured Ilumatobacter sp.
ATGCCGAGCACCTGCTCGATCTCACCGGCGTACCGGTCGACGTCGGCCGCAGGCAGGTCGATCTTGTTCAGTACCGCAACGATCTCGAGGTCGCTCTCGAGCGCCAGGTAGCAATTCGCGAGCGTTTGAGCTTCGATGCCCTGAGCCGCGTCGACGACGAGCACCACGCCTTCGCAAGCGGCGAGCGAACGACTGACCTCGTAGCCGAAGTCGACGTGACCAGGTGTATCGATCAGGTGGAACGTGTGGCCCTTCCACGGCACGCGCACGTTCTGCGCCTTGATCGTGATGCCGCGCTCGCGTTCGAGATCCATCGAATCGAGGTATTGCGCCTTCATGTCGCGCGTCTGCACCGCACCCGTGATCTCGAGGATGCGGTCGGACAGCGTCGACTTGCCGTGATCGATGTGCGCAATGATCGAGAAGTTGCGGATCTTGTCGAGCTCCATGACGCCATCGACGCTACCGCCACCCCGTTCGCGTGAGGATGTTGCGTCGCGAGAGCGCAAGATCCTCACGCGAACGCCGATTGGCGGGTGACGACGCGGAGCTGAACGAGTCGACGATCAACTGGAGCCTTAGCGCCGCATAGCGACCACGCGAACGCTCAATTTCGGGGTCAGCCGACGCGGGTGCGGGCGTCGGCGAGTGCGGCGTCGATCAGCAGCTGCATATGTCGGCCCGATGCCGTGAACGCCGCCGTGTCGCGGGTGGTGCGGGCGAGTACGAACCCACCTTCGATCGTTGCCACGAGGGTGGCGCCGAGCTCGCGCGCCTCGTCGGCGTCGAGCCCGCATCGCTGGAGAAACGCTCCCGCCGCCTCGATCCAACCATCGAACACGGCGTGCGCTGCCTGCCGCAGCCCGTCGTGGGTGCTCGCCACCTCGCGGGCGACGCCACCGATCGGGCAGGGGTCGATGAAGTCGGTCGACTCCAGGATCTCCGACCCGCCGGCAAAGAAGTCGGCAATCGCCTGGCCGGGGTTGTTCGTGTCGTTGACCATCGCCTCGAAGAACTCGCGGTAGACCGCACCGGACGTCGCAAGTACTTCGGCGGTGAGCTCGTCTTTGCCACCCGGCCAGAAGTGGTACAGCGAGCCGGTGGTGGCGTTCGCTGCCGTGGTGATCTCCTTCAGCGAGGTTCCGTTGAAGCCACGTCGGCGGAACAGCTCCGTCGTGGCCGTCACGATGCGGCTGCGCGTGTCACTCACCTCTTGCACGGTACTAGAACGCTCGTTATAGTCAAGCTAGAACGATCGTTCTAGACGACCACGAGCCGCACGCACAGCACCAGGGAGCAACACATGTACAAGGCCAGCATCCGAGCACTCATGCGCTACAGCGTCAAGAAACTCAACGCGGGCGACGCCTCCATGCTGCTGAAGATGGCCTCCCCCGACGCCTACATCGCGTTTCCGGGCGACAACAGTTGGTCCACCATGTTTCGGCCCGTAGGGCAAGCCGTTCGCGACCAGCGTCCCACCCATCGAGGGATCGAGGAATGTCGCGCGTTCGCCGATCAGTTCACCGAGAACGGTGTGCAATTCGAGATTGAGGACATCCTCGTCAACGGACCGCCCTGGAACACTCGCATCGGCCTGCGGGTGAAGTCGTTCATTCCGCCGGAACGTCCAGGCGAACCGGACGTGTACAACAATCGAGCACTCGCACTGCTCGAGGTGAAGTGGGGCAAGCTCGTGGCCTGGGAGGACTACGAAGACACTGAGCGAGTCGCCGCGTGGGACGCTCGGCGTCTCGGAGCCCAGTCCGTCTGACCGCCACCTGACCCTTGGCGGACCTCGGGTCCGTTGCCTCGGGTCCCGATCGGGCAAGATGCGGCGTGCCCTCGCAGCGACGCGTCCACGCGATTCAGGCGATCACCGACGACGACGCAACGATCGCCGCGGCGCTCGAAGATGTGAGCATCCCGGTGCTGATGTGCTCGATGGTCCACCTCACGGGCGACCCGGCGTGGATCCGCAGCGACATCAAACCCGTCGGCATCTTCCTCAACGAGTACCAGGGCTTCATGCCCGACGACATGCTGGCCGCAGCGCGAGCACAGGCACTCGAGGCGATCACGGCGTTTCGTGACAGCGGCGCCGAGCTGCCACCCACGCCACCCCGCTCGGTACTGCACGAGATGATGTCGTACCTCGCCGTCGAGCAGGTCCGCGACGACGTCGTCGCGATGTTCCTGCACGATCTCGGTTTCGACGTGGACGCGCCGGCACCGCTCGACGCCGACGAAGTTGCACGATCGGGCGTGTCCGTCATTGTGATCGGGTGCGGCGAAAGCGGGCTGCTCGCAGGCATCCGGCTCGGTCAGGCGGGTATTCCGTACACGATCATCGAGAAGAACGGCGGGCCCGGCGGCACCTGGTGGGAGAACCGCTACCCCGGCGCACGGGTGGACGTGGGCTCGCACTTCTACTGCTATTCGTTCGAACCCGCCGACCACTGGACCGAGTACTTCTCGCAGCAGCCGGAACTCCAACGGTACTTCCAGAACGTTTTCGAGAAGTACGACATCGCGCCGCACTGCCGGTTCGACACCGAGGTCACGTCCGCCACGTGGGACGAACGCACCGCTCGGTGGACCGTCGAGATGCGCTCCTCAGATGGAACGGCCAGCACGCTGGAAGCGCCGATCGTGATCAGCGCGGTCGGCGCGCTGAACACTCCGAAGCTTCCCGACATCGCAGGTATCGACGACTTCGAGGGTCCGGCGTTTCACACCGCCCGGTGGGACCACAGCGTCGATCACGTCGGCAAACGAGTCGCCCAGATCGGCGCCGGCGCCACCGGTTTCCAATTGGCACCGGCGATCGCCGACGACGTCGAACACCTCACCGTGTTCCAGCGCACCGCTCAGTGGATGTTCCCCAATCCGAACTATCACCGCGAGGTCCCCGACGGAGACCGCTGGGCCATGCGCCATCTGCCCGCCTACGGCCGCTGGTTCCGCTTTCTCACCTTCTACCCGGGCGCCGGGCTGCACATGGACTACTCGCGTGCCGACCCGGACTACGACGATGCCGACGGATTGGCGATCAGCGAAACGAACAAGATCACTCGCGACCTGTTCCTCGGACTCATGGCGGAACAGATCGGCGACGATCCTGAACTGCTCGCCAAGGTCACTCCCGACTATCCCGCGACCGCCAAACGGACATTGCAGGACGACGGCACGTGGTTGCGTTGCCTCACCCGAGATGACGTCGACCTGGTTCGCGAACCGATCGAGCGCATCGTCGCCGACGGCGTGATCACCACCGACGGCATACACCACCCAGCGGACATCGTCTGCTTCGCGACAGGGTTCCACCACAACGACTACCTCTGGCCGATGACCATCACCGGCCGCGCCGGCCAGGCGCTGCGCGAGGTGTGGGGCGACGAACCAGCCGCGCACCTCGGGATCACGGTGCCGGGCTTTCCCAACTTCTTCTGCCTGTTCGGGCCAGGCACGAACCTCGCGCACGGCGGCAGCCTGATCTTCCAGTCGGAGGGCCAGATGGACTACGTGCTCGACGCGATCCGCATCCTCTCCACTGGAACCCATGCCGCGATCGAACCGACAGTCCAAGCGTTCGAGGACTACGTCACGCGCTACCGCAGCGAGATCGACCAGATGGTGTGGGCGCACTGGTCGGTCCAGCACTCGCACTACAAGAACCCCGACGGCAAGATCCACACCGTGTCGCCCTGGCCGGTGCCGACCTATTGGGAGTGGATGCGATCGGTCAACCTCGACGACTACGAACTCACCGGACTCCCACCGACTCCATCCACTTCCGAGCAGGACGATCCATCATGAACGAATTCAGCGAACGCGTCGCCGTCATCACCGGCGCCGGGAGCGGCATCGGCCGCGCACTCGCCGAGGCGGCCGCACACCACGGCATGCGCGTGGTGGCGGCCGACATCGAAGAACCCGCGCTCGACGCCACCGTCGAGGCCGTGCGAACGCTGGGCGCGACAGCAATCGGCGTTCCGACCGACGTGGCCGACGCGGACGCGGTCGAACGCCTTGCCGACGCAGCCATGAGCGAGTTCGG
>CALICC010000396.1 GCA_938049325.1 uncultured Ilumatobacter sp.
GGCGGCGCAGAGCGCGCATCCTCGCGGCGATCGGGTTGCTCGCGGACGGGCACAGCGTGACCCACGTTGCAGTCACCGTCGGCTACGCGTCGCCCAGTTCCTTCGTGGTGGCGTTTCGCTCCGAAGTCGGCGCGGCCCCGCGCGACTTCATGCGCGGCGCCGTGCGTTCGACATCTCGTTGAGCGTGGAGCGCTCGTGGTCAGCCGCGCCAGCGACCCGTGTCGGGGTCGAGGCGGAGCATCTCGATCGCGTTGCCGCGACCGATCTTGTAGACGAGATCCTTGTCCTCGATGTCGTCCATCTGCTCGGCGAAGATCTTCTTCGTGTCGGGCCACGTCGAGTCGGTGTGCGGGTAGTCGGTTTCGAACGTCACGTTGTCGACGCCGATCCGGTGCAAGCTCTCGAGCCCGTGCACGTCACGGAAGAAGCAGCCGTAGATCTGGCGGTGCCAGTAGGTCGACGGGGGCTCGGGGATGATGTCTTGCACGCCACCCCATGCGCGGTGTTCGCGCCACACATCGTCCGCGCGTTCGAGGATGTAGGGAATCCAACCGATCTGGCCTTCGCTGTAGGCGAGCTTCAGCTTCGGATGCTTCACGAGCACCCCGGAGAACAAGAAGTCGGTCAGCGAGCTCATCGCGTTGCCGAAGCTCAGCGTGGCCGCAACCGCGGGCGGGGCGTCAGGCGACGTGGCCGGCATCTGGCTCGACGACCCGATGTGCATGCAGATGATCGTGCCGGTGTCTTCACACGCCTGAAAGAACGGCTCCCAGTAGCCGCTGTGCAGTGTGGGCAGACCGAGCTTGGCGGGGATCTCGCTGAAGGCGACGGCGGTGACGCCGCGTGCCGCGTTGCGATGGATCTCGGCGGCTGCGGCCTCGACGTCCCAGAGTGGGATCAACGGGAGCGGGATCAACCGACCGTCGGAGTCGCCGCACCACTCCTCGACCATCCAGTTGTTGTAGGCCAACAGGCAGGCCATCGCGAGGTCCTTGTCCTTCGCCTCGGAGAAGGTCTGGCCGCAGAACCGCGGCAGCATCGGGAAACAGAGCGACGACTCGACGCCATCCATCTCCATGTCTTCGACACGCGCCTTCGGGTCGTAACAGCCCGGACGCATCTCGTCGTACGTGATCGGCGACGCGGTCATCTCGTCGCGGCTGAAACCGACCGCTGCGACGTGGCGCTTGTGCGGTGCGATCAAGTCGCCGTAGATCCAACAGTCGGCTTTGGGAGCGTCGTCTTGCCAATCGAAGTCGTACTTCGTGCCACCCATGTACTTCATCCCGGCGAGGCCACGTCGTTCCACGTAGGGCTTGTCGGGATGATTCTGGAACTTCTCGGGCAGCCAGGTGTCGAAGAGATGCGGCGGCTCGACGACGTGGTCGTCGACGCTCACGATCCGGAGAAAATCGTTGTCACTCATGGTTTCTGAAACGGTATCAGATTCTCGGAAGGACCGATTGGGCGAGCTCGTCAATCCGTTCGTCCCACCCAGCGTCGGGGACGGCGAGCACGAGTGCCGTCGCGCCGATGCCAGCGAGTTGACCGACCTCGTCGAGCAGCTCGTCGGCCGATGGAGCGGACCGGGCGAACCCCGACAGCGACGTCGGAATGACGGCGACATCGACCGGCTCGGTACGACCGCGTTCGGCCGCGAGGCGGTGGAGTTCGGTGATGCGTTCGGCGAGTTCGTCGTTGCTCTCGATACCCGGCGTGCCCAGCAGCCCACTCGCCGCCTTCGGACTCGGCATCGGTGACCACCCCTGGCCGATGTCGATCGCGCGTCGCATTGCGGCGCGCGAGTTTCCGCCGACCCAGATCGGCGGATGCGGCCGCTGCACGGGGGGCGGGGCGATCACCGTTTCGTGTTCACCCATGGGCTCGCCGAGCCAGGCGTTGCGCATCGTCACGAGCGCGTTGTCCATCGCGGTCGCACGCCCCTCGAAGTCGACGCCGAGGGCGGCGAACTCTTCGCGCATGTAGCCCACGCCCACCCCGAGCAGCACGCGGCCCGCGGAGACGACGTCGAGCGACGCGATCGCCTTGGCCGTGGCCAGAGGATGTCGATATGGCAGCACGAGCAAGTTCGTGTGCAGCCGCACCGTCGAGGTCGCGGCGGCCATGAACGACAGCGCGACGAACGGATCGAGCGTCGGGTGCCCACCGCGCTCGAGCCACCGCTTCGACGGCGCGGGGTGATCGGTGATGTAGATCGCGTCGAACCCCGCCGCCTCGGCGCGCTGCGCGCGCTCGGCAAGTCGTTCGGGCTCATCGACCGGAATCGACACCGAGGTGAACAACCGACCCACGCTCATGCCGTGATCCTCATGCCGCTAACAATGGCATCTGACGTCGCGTCAGATACTGTCAGCCCATATGGGAGCACTCGACGGGAAGGTCGCAATCATCACCGGAGCAGGCCAAGGAGTCGGCCGGTGTCACGCTGAATTGTTCGCCGCAGAAGGGGCTGCCGTGGTCGTCAACGACTTCGCCGACAGCTGCCACGAGGTGGCCGCGGCGATCAACGACGCAGGCGGGCGAGCGATTGCCGAACAGTGCAGCGTGACCGACTGGGATGCCGTCGGTGCCATGGTCAAACGGACCATTCAAGAGTTCGGCGATCTCGACATCGTCGTCAACAACGCTGGCTTCGTGCGCGACGCCATGGTGTTCTCGATGACCGAAGAGCAGTACGACACCGTCGTCGACGTGCACCTCAAAGGCCACGTCACCACGGCCCATCATGCGGGC
Source organism: uncultured Ilumatobacter sp. (assembly GCA_938049325.1). Taxonomy (GTDB): domain Bacteria; phylum Actinomycetota; class Acidimicrobiia; order Acidimicrobiales; family Ilumatobacteraceae; genus Ilumatobacter_A. The sequence goes on from CALICC010000396.1 coordinate 2,755, forward strand.
GCCTACTGGCGTCATGTCGCGAAGTCTCTGGGCGACGGCGAGTCACCCAAGCAGCGCCGCGTCATCAACACGACGAGCGAGAGCGGACTCTTCGGCGGCCCGGCACAGGCCAACTACGGCTCGGCGAAGGGCGGCATCATCACGCTCACCCGCATCCTCGCCAAAGAGCTCGGCAAGTACGGCGTCACGTCGAACTGCATCGCGCCACGCGCACGAACGAAGATGAACGAGATGATTCCGATGTTCGCGCCGCACGAGGGCGACGGTTTCGATCCGTACGACCCTGCGCATGTGTCGCCGATGCTCGCCTGGCTGGCCAGTGACCACGCGTCCGACGTCAACGGTCAGACGTTCATCGTGACCGGCGACGAGATCCACCGGATGGCGGAGCCCACCGTTGCTGCAAGCGTCACCGCAGGCGACCAACGTTGGACGGTCGACGCGATCGATGCACAGCGCAGCGCTCTGTTCGGCGCCGACAGCCCGTCGCTGCCGCCGTGGGGCGGCCCGCCGATGCGCTGACGCTGCGGTTGGGGTCTGAGGTTCAGCCGCCGGTGACGGTTTGGAACAAGATGCGTGCGAGGGTGGCCTCGGTTGCCTTGGCTGACGTGCCGCGCAACTCCAACCCCTGGCGATACGACACCAGACGCTCGAGCATCGCCAACATCGCCGCGGCAGTGGCCACCGGATCGATGTCGGTGCTGAGTCGCCCCGCCTTTGCGCTCGCGCGCACCATGGCGGCCAGCGACCGGAGCATCGGCACTTGCGTTTCTCGACGCTTCTCACGGAAGCGTTCGTCGCCTTCTTCAGCTTTGAGGTTCCGGGCACGAAGAACCGGCCCGTGCTCATCCCAATACGCCACGTAGTGACCCACGAAGTCGCGCACCTGATCTTCGTCATCGGGAGTCCACGCGTTTGCCAGCAGGCTCACGAGCTCGGCCGACGCCTCGACCACATCGTCGCTGAGCGCGAGCAGCGCGTCGTCGATGTCGGTGAAGTACTGGTAGAAGGTCGCCGGCGATGCACCCACGTCCTGGGTGATGTCGACCAATCGGACGTCGAACAAACCGTCGCGTTCGAGCAGCCGCGCCGTGGCATCGAGCAGGCGACGACGGGTCGCCCGCGCCCGTGGTCCGATGGTGCGCCCATCGGTCGCAATGGCCGGCTCACCTCGTTCGCCAGCTCCCGAGTCGGCTGATTCGTTGGCTGACTCGTCGGCCTGCTGCTTGCTCATCTCACGCTCCGTAGACAGGCGCTGGATCTGGCGCCTCCCGCAGTAAATCGGCAATCACAGCGCCGACCTCCTCGGGCTCGTAGCGGTCGCCTTTGTCGAACGGAGCACCATGCTGCCAACCATCGGCCACCGACAGCTCGCCGCCGGCAATTTCGAACATGCGGCCGGTCACGTTGCACTGCGATGAACCGAGCCACACCACGACCGGGCTGACGTTGGCCGGGTCCATCGCGTCGAACCCCGACTCGGGCTTCTTCATCATGTCGGCGAAGGCGTCTTCGGTCATCCGACTCCGCGCCGACGGCGCGATGCCGTTGGCCATGACGCCGTACCGGCCAAGTTCGGCGCCAGCAATGGTGGTGAACGTCGCGATGCCGGCTTTGGCTGCGGAGTAGTTGGCCTGCGACACCGATCCGAACAAACCTGCTCCCGACGACGTGTTGACGATCCGTGCGTCGATCTGGTTGCCCGCCTTGCTCTGCTCGCGCCAGTAGCCAACTGCGTGACGCACCGGGCAGAACATGCCTCGCAGGTGCACCCGGATGACAGCGTCCCATTCGTCGATCGACATGTTGACGATCATCCGGTCGCGGACGATGCCGGCGTTGCACACGACCGTGTCGAGCGAGCCGAACGTCTCGATCGCCTCGGTCACCATGTTGCCTGCGGCATCCCAGTCGGCCACGTCGTCGGCGTTGATGATCGCCTGACCGCCGTTGGCGACGATCTCGTCGACGACCTCTTGGGCGGGCGACACGTCTTCACCCTCACCAGTGAGGGTCGCGCCGACGTCGTTGACGATCACCTTGGCTCCCTCGGCCGCGAACGCAAGCGCATGCGCTCGTCCCAATCCACGCCCGGCTCCGGTCACGATCACGACTCGTCCGTCACAGATTCCCATTGTCGATCCTCCTCAGCTCAGTTTCTTCAGGCGCCGGAGCGCACGTCGATCATCTCGGCCATTCGCATCGAGTGATGGTCGACGGTGCCGAACGTCGCGTCGAGCGAGACGGCGCGCTTCCAGAAGCGCTGTGCGTGGACTTCCCAGGTGAAGCCCATGCCGCCGTGCACCTGGATGCCGGTCTTGCCGCCGAACAGGGCAGCTTCACCGGCCATCAGCTTGGCGACCGAGACCGCACGGTCGACGTCGTCGTCGGCGGCTCCGTCGAGTGCACATGCTGCGGCATAGACGGCGGATCGAGCGACATCGGTCTTGGTGTACATCTCCGCGAGCAGATGTTTCACGGCCTGGAACGCGCCGATCGGGCGACCGAACTGCTCGCGCTCTTTCGCGTAGGCAGTGGCGAGCTCGACCGCACCCGCCGCCACTCCGACGAGCTGTGCAGCGGTGAGCAGTGTGCCGGCCAACCGCATCGCGTCAGCATCACCAGCGATCTCGGTGCCGCTTTCCACATCGCCATCGACGCGCCACACCGGGGTGAGCGTGTCGAGCGGGCGGTCGATGGCGGCCAGGCTCAGCGAGCCCGGGTCGAGTCGCTCGGCGCCGCCCTCGACGAAACGCAACACGTCCGTCGCTTGACCAGCGTGATCGAGCACCGTTGCGGTCGCATCGGTTTCGAGCAGGGTGACGACCGCCGAACCCTCGGAGGCACCGTCGATCAGGCCGGCTGTGAGATGCGTCGCAACGATGGGACCGGGCACCAGTCCTCGACCGAGTTCTTCGAACGCAACGACCGCGGATCGGTTGTCGAAACCGTCGACGCGCAGCGAGAACACGCCCATCTCAGCGATCTCGCGCCATCGATCGAGGTCGATGACCGCCTCGGTCTCCTCGCGTTCGGCGATCTCTTCGAGTGGGAACCTGCCTTCGACGAAGCTACGGATCCCCTCTTGGAGGTCACGCTCGTCGTCACTCAACCAGAAGTCCACTTCGGCTCCTTCGGCAGGCCGAGCAGGCGCTCGGCGATGATGTTCTTCTGGACCTGGGTCGTGCCGGCGGCGATCGACATCTTGAGGCCGTGGATACGCCCTTGCACGTGGTCACCGGTGGCCAGGTCGCCGATGTCGTCCTGCGAGAGCGACGCTCGGTCGAGGAGATGAAGCGCAACCTCACCGAGGCGATGCCGGAGGTCGGTGTAGGCGAGCTTGAAGACGCTGCCGCCCGCGCCGACGAGTCCGGTGCGAGTCGCTTCGGAGATGTTCCGTTTCGTGAGTGCCCACAGTGCGTCGAGTTCTGCGGCGATCCGGCCGATGTCGCGGCGCACGCCGTGATCGTCCCATCGGCCGAGTCGCTCGGCGAAGGTCGCGAGGTCGCGACACAACTCCATGGTCTGGAGCATCTCGCTCACGAACGCCGTGCCCCGTTCGAAACTCAACGTCGTCATCGCGACGCGCCAGCCGTCGTTCTCGTCGCCGACGCGGTTATCAACCGGGATGCGCACTTCGTCGAGGTACATCTCGGCGAACTCGATCTGACCTTCCATCGTGCGCAGCGGGCGGATGTCGATGCCCGGGCTGTCCATCGGCAGAATCAGCCAGGTGATGCCACGATGTTTGGCGACGTCGCTGTCGGTCCGAACGAGCAGTTCGCAGTAGTCGGCGACGTGGGCGAAGCTCGTCCAGATCTTCTGGCCTGACACGACGTACTGGTCACCGTCGCGAACCGCTTTGCATCCCAGCGCGGCGAGGTCGCTGCCGGCGCCCGGCTCGGAGAAGCCCTGACACCAGACGTCGTCGCCTTTCAAGATGCCCGGCAACCGCGCCGCCTTCTGCTCGTCGGATGCTTCGACGACGAGCGTCGGGCCGGCGTGCAAGAGGCCGACGAAGTTCATGCCGACGTACGGCGCCTTGGCCTGCTCGGTCTCTTCGAGGAAGATGAGGTGTTCGGTGGGCGTGGCGCCACGGCCGCCGTATTCGCGGGGCCAGTTGATGCCCGCGTAGCCCGCCTCGTAGAGCATCTTCTGCCACCCGGTGTCGTACTCCCGGCGCGCCGCCCAATCGTTTGGCCCCGGTTCAGCAGGCACATCGGGGAGCACACTCTGGAGCCAGCTACGGAGCTCGTGGCGGAACTCCTGCTCGGCTTCTGTGTATCTCAGGTCCATTGAATGACGAGAGTATCCGTGATCTGACGCGGATTCAGATTCTGCGGTCAGTCCTCGCCGAAGAGCTTTCTGAGGTCCTTCTTCAAAATCTTGCCCGTGGGATTGCGTGGAAGGGCCTCGACGAGCTCGAGCCGCTCCGGATACTTGTGCTTCGACAACGCCGATTCGGCGAGATGCGCCACCAGTTCGTCGTGCGAGATGGGCGTGTCGCCGGCGGTCACGACCACCGCGACTGCGAGTTCACCGCGCTCGTCGTCGGGCACCCCGACCACCGCGACCTCCGCGACCTTGGGGTGCGTGTGGACCAGGTCTTCGACCTCTTTGGCCGAGATGTTCTCGCCCTTGCGGATGATCACGTCCTTCAGGCGGCCCGTGATCACCACGAAGCCGTCATCGTCGATCACGCCGAGGTCGCCCGTGCGGAACCAGCCGTCGGTGAAGGCGTCGTCATCGAGCGACGAGTCGAGGTACCCGACACACACTTGCGGACCCTTGACCTGCAACTCGCCCTCTTCGCCTGCGGCGAGCACTCGGCCGTCGATCACAGTGCGCAACTGCGTGCCGGGCACGGCCCGACCTTCGGTCAGCGCGAGCTTCTCGTCGGGATCGTCGACCGCAGCCATCGTGTTGATCGGCGCTTCGGTGAGGCCCCAACCGTTGAGGAGCGGTGCGCCGAACACGTCCATCAGCTCGCCGTGCAACGTCGGCGGTTTCGGAGCGCCACCGCCATTGAAGATGCGGACGTTCGCAAGGAGCCGCTCGCCGTCGGGCAGCGCCCGCTGCGCCGCGAGGTAGCCCATGAAGAACACCGTGCCGGCACCGGCGCAGGTGCAGCCGTGGTCCGACAACCAGCCCGGCGTCGTCGCCGGGTTGTACGCCTCGACCATCAACAACTCGACCCCGGTGTGCATCGCGTTGAACAGCCAGACGAGTCCGCCGACGTGGGTGATCGGGAACACGACGGCCGACTTGTCGTCGGGGCCGATGTGACAACCCGACTGCATGCCGTCGGAGGCTGCGCTGATCGACGCATCGGTGTGCAACGCACCTTTCGGGTCGGCGGTCGTGCCCGACGAGTAGAACAGCCAGGCGATGTCGGTCGACGACCCAGCAGCCGGCGGAAGCGTCGCCGGGTCACCAGCCGGTAGATCGGGATCGACGACGATCACGTGGCGCACAGTGGCGTTGTCGGCGGCCACGTCGCGGGCCATCTGTGCCGAGTCGAAGTCCCGGATCGCCGGGGGCACCACGATCACTTCAGCTGTGCTCTGCGCGACGATGAACCCGACTTCGCGGTGACGGTAGAGCGGCAGGATCGGGTTCTGGCGCGCTCCGAGACGAGCGAGAGCACCGGCGAGGATCATCGACTCGAACGTCGACGGCAGGATCCACGACACCGGTGTTCCTGCGCTCACGCCGAGGTCGTGGAAGCCTGCCGCGGCGACTTCGCACCGGTCGCGGTACTCACCGAACGTCATCGTCCGGTCGGCCTCGTCGATCGCCATCCGTTTGTCGGGGGTCGCGGCCGCGCGAGCGCAGATCGACTCCCACAGGGTCATGCCGTCGAGTGTGATCGTGTCGTGTGTCATCGGGTACCTCTCATCCGGTTCCGGTCTAGCGAATGCCGGTCATCTGATTGCTGTCGAAGGTTCGGGTGCTGTGCCCGGGTGCTGTGACCGGGCTTGTGTTCGTCGTTGCGCATCTCATCTCGTCCATGTCGCGGCGTGCTGGTCTGCGAGCGGCTGCAACGCGCGCTTGTCGACCTTGCCGATCGGGGTCAATGGGAGTTCGTCGACGACGGCGAGCGCGTCCGGCGCCTTGTAGTTGGCCAACCGGTCGGCCACGAACCCGCGGATCTCGGACAACACGAGCGTGCGACCGAGCCGCGGCACCGCCACGAGGACACCGATCTCGCCGAGGCGATCGTCAACCGACGCGCCGAGCACCGCGGCCGCTGCGATGTCGGCGTGGTCGCCGAGGCAGTTCTCGATCTCGATCGGGTACACGTTGTAGCCACCTCGAATGAAGAGCTCGGTCGATCGACCGGCGAGCCGCAGGTTGCCGTCGGCGAGGACTTCTCCGAGGTCGCCGGTGCGAACCCAACCGTCCGCCGTGATGGCGGCGGCGGTCTGTTCCGGGTCATTCCAGTAGCCGCGCATCGCGGCGCGACTTCGCAACTGAACGCCGCCCACCGCGCCGTCGACCGTCGCGCCGTCGACCGTCTTACCCCCCACCGTCCTGCCATCAATCACGCGGTCGTCCTGGTCGACAATGCGCATCTCGACGCCGCCGTTGGGGCGGCCGACCGTGGTGCAGATCGTGTCGACGGCGTCGTCGAGGCGCGTCCCCGTCGCCACACACGACTCGGTGCTCGCGTAACGCACGACCACCGGACACCCGAGCTTGTCGCGCATCTCGGTGACGAGCTCGGGCGGTATGCGAGCAGCACCGATGCCCGCGATGCGCAAGCTCGACACGTCGGTCGCTTCGAACTCGGGGGCGTCGAACATCATCCGATACTGCGTGGGCACCCCCTGCGCGACCGTCACCCGTTCGGATTCGATGACGCGGAGAGCGGCGGCCGGCGTCCACGGCGTGGGCACGATCACCGTGGTGATCCGGTGATGGAGTTCATCCCACACGCGCGTCATCGCGCCGACGTGCGCGAACGGCAACGGGGAGAGTCGGCGATCACCGTGTTCGCTCAACGGCGCGGCGCCTTCGGTCATGGCCCGCAGGCAGGCGTGATCGAACCACGCGCCTTTCGGTAAGCCCGTGGTGCCGCCGGTCCACACGATCGCGACCGGATCGGTCTCGACGAGTACGACGCGCCGAGCGGAACCGTCGCCGACCTCGTACGACGGCAACGCTGCGTCGATCGTCAGGACGGGACGTGCCCGATCGGCAATGTGTGCGAACTCGGTGTCGCCGAGGCGCGGGTTGATGCCCGTCGCAATCGCTCCGGCGCGCACGATCGCTTGGTAGGCAATGACGTAGTCGATGCCGCTCGGAAGCCGGATCGCGACCACATCGCCTTTCGCGACACCGTCGGCGATGAGCCGCTGCGCGAGCCCATCGGCGTGGTCGGCCCACTCGCGAAACGTGATGCGGCGCGTGGTGCCATCGGCGAGCGGATGTACGAACGCTTCGCGTTCGCCGTCGGTTGCGACGACCTCGTCGAAGAGGTCGAGCAACGTCAACGGCGCGGCCGGCACGTCCCCGCTCCCCACCCCGAGCTGGCAGTCACGTGAACGTGATGACGCCTCGAGCGGCGCGTCCCGAACGGAGGTCGTCGACCGCCGACTCCCAATCTTCGACCGTGTACGACGCGGTGACGAGCTCGTCGAGCAAGAGGTCGCCCGACCGGTACAGCTCGATGATGCGCGGAATGTCACGATGCGGCGAGATGCTGCCGTAGCGGCAGCCGATGATCCCGCGCTCGACCTGCGTCAACCGGGTGTAGAGGCCACGGAACTCGGCGGTTTGGCTGGCGACGCCGACCACCACGACGGTGCCTTCCCAGTCGAGGCATTCGAAGGCGTTCCAGGTGACGTCGGGGTGAGCGACGCAGTCGAACGCCCAGTCGACACCACCCGAGTTGAACCAGCCGCGATCGGCGGCTTCGCTCGCCGGCGCGATCTTTCCGACCTGTGCGACGAGGTCCTCGTCGAGACCATTGATGAAGTGAGTTGCACCGAACTGGCGAGCGAGCGCCTCCTTCTCGGGCACCGTGTCGACGGCGATGATCGTTTTGGCACCGGAGATCCGCAGCGCCTGGATCACGTTGAGTCCCACGCCGCCCACGCCGAACACCACTGCGGTTTCGCCGCGCTGCACCTTGGCGCGACTCATGACGGCGCCGACGCCCGTGACCACACCGCAGCCGACGAGCGCCGCCGAAGCGAGCGGTACGTCTTTGGGGATCTTCACGCACTGGATGTCGCTGACGATGGTCTGCTCGGCAAACGCGCTCGTTGCGGCGAACGTGTGGAACGAGTCGTCGCCCTTGGTGAAAGGTTGGCGGCTGCGGCCGAGGGTCGACAGGCAGGCGGTAGGCCGACCATCGCCGCATGGCTCGCAGACACCGCAGGCAGCAAGTGTGGCAATGACGACGTGATCGCCGGGCTTCACGTGCGTGACTGCTTCACCGACCGCCGAGACCACGCCCGCAGCCTCGTGACCACACACGGCCGGAGACGGGACGGGATAGAGACCGGCCATGAACGACAGGTCGCTCTGGCAGAGTCCCGCGGCTGCGACGTCGACGATGACGTCGCGCGGGCCGGGGGCTGCGAGCTCGATGCCGTCGATCAATTCGGTGGTGGATCCGTCGTAGACGATTGCGCGCATGCCGCCAACCTACTCAAGATCTGACGCGGCGTCAGAAAGGGAGATCACGCTGCTTCGAGCAAGATCCGCACGGTGCGTGCAGCGAGGTACGCGCCGCGCTCCGTCGTGATGTCGAGTACGTCGATGAACTCGAACATCGCGGTCGACGAGGTGACCACGAGTGCCACGTCGACAATGTCGATGAGTACGTCGTCGGCCAGGTCCGGCCGAAACGAGCGCAACAACGCCAGGGTGAGGGCTCGGTGCTGAGGAATGCGTCGTCGGCGCACTTCTGCACCCGCCGCACCGAGGTGTTGCGCCCGCAGGAGCGCCTCTTCGTCGAGCAGGTTCCGCCACGCCTGAACGAGCCATTCTTCGAGCTCGTCGATGGATTGTGGTGGAGCCAGCGCATCGCTCTGGTCGGCGACCGATGCCAGCGCGCCGACGAGATCCTCACGTTTTGGGAAGTACCGGTACAGCGTGCGTAGCCCGACACCCGAGCGCGACGCGACGTCGCTCATGGTGAACGTGGCATGGCCGGTCTCGCGCACCAGATCGACGGTGGTGTCGATGATTCGCTGTCGGGCTCGGCGGCGGTTCTCTTCGCGGAGTGACACCGGCGGGGGTTGTTCGAGTTCCGCGTCAGACACGCCAGGAGTATGCCACTTCTCCACTAGATGACACGTGTATGCCATCTTGACATCTTCGTGCCAAGATGTGCATCATGCAGTATGAGATCACTTCAGGTCACAGCAACCGCGCGAATCGATGCTCCCGTCGAGATCGTGCGCCAGCAATTCGCCGACGTGGCACACCACGCAGTGACCGGACTGCATCGTGGTGTCCGCTTCGACGTGATCGACGACGACGGTCGCACCTGTCGATACCACCAGATCTCGCGCGTCGGGCCACTTCGGCTCCGCCAGGAACTACGTCTCGAGCGCACCGTCGCGGGACCACTGGTGAACACGATCACCGCTGGCCAATTCGCCGGGGGCACCATCACCTTCGAGATCACCACCTTCGAGATCACCACCTGCGAGAACGCCACCTTCGACATCACCGGCGACGACATGACCGGCAACGCCGAGATACCGACCGACGAACTACCGACCGACGAGATACCGACCGACGAACTCGGCACCGATGAACACTCGACCAACCCCAGTGCCTGCGTGACGGCGACGCTCGAGGCACCGGTGCGCGCACCGCAACGGTTCGCAGCGCCGATACTGCGGCGGACCGTTCGACGGGCGTTGCTTCGAGCGCTCGAGGAAGACCGCGTCGACCTCGAGTCAGGTCGATACACCACGACCACCGCGGCCTGATCCGGTTCAGCCCGTCCGAATCTGGCAGTCCGGTTCAGGCAGTCCGGTTCAGGCGTCCGGCTCGGCGTCGCGCCGCATCACGCCAAGCGCGAGGGCAGCGCGGCGAAGGTGTCGGGGTCGTGGCCCGGGATGAGCAACGCTCCGGCGGTGCGCATCGCCTCGAGCGCGGCGATACTCCGCGCCTGCTGCTCGGCGTCGTGACCGACCGGCGGGAGCGCTCCCCCGTTGAGCGTCTCTTCGAAGTAGGCGCAGTCACCACACAGCACGACCTCGCGGTCGGCGAGTCGCACGCGAACCGACTGGTGTCCAGGTGTATGACCGGGCGTCGGAATGCAGGTCACCAATCCGTCGCCGAACAGGTCGTGCTCACCGTCGGCCTCGACGATGGCGTGGCCGAGCCGGTAGTCGGTGGCGACGAACGAATTCGCCGCGACGAGGTCGTCGTCACCTCCTGCTGCCCACTCGTCGGCCTGCACGACCACGGTTGCGTTGGGAATCTGACTCAGCCCACCGGCGTGATCGAAGTGGAGGTGGGAGAGCACGACCACATCGATATCGGCTGGGTCGACCTCGACGCGGCCAAGCGCATCACCGATGAGCTGGCCCGGTTCGATTCCCACTCCAAAGAACATCGACACCAGTTCGAGGTAGTCGCTCGGCCCGGCAAGGTCGCCGTGCATGCCGCAGTCGACGAGCACCAGGCCCTTCGGGTGCCGGATCAACCAACTCGGTACCGGGATCGTGATCGGATCGTCGGTCGCGCCCGCCTCGAACATCGAGCGACCGCTCGTCAACGTGCCGCAGTGCAGAGGTTCGATCGTGACGTCCATGAACACGATGCTCACACATCCGGCCCGCTCCCGACTGAGTCGGGCGTCAGTCACGTGGAACGGCGCGCGTCGATGAGCAGTTCGATCGCGCTCCCGGTCAGCGCGCCGGGGCTGCAGCAACGGCCTCGACTTCGACGAGCCAGTCCGGCTCGAGCAGGCCGGTACACACGACGGTACGAGCCGCATGGTGATCGCCGAGACGACGCTTGAGCACGTCGACGTTGGCGGGGTCGAGGGCGGCGTCGGCGAGGTAGAACCTCAACGAGACGAGATCGGTGAGCGCCATGTTGGCATCGGCGAGCACCGTCTCGATGTGGTTCCAGATCAGCTCGGCCTGACCCTCGAAGTCCGCAGGCATCGTGTGGCCGTCCGGCTCGAAGCCGTTCAGTCCGCTGATGAACAACAACCGCGACCCGGCCGCGACCTCGACGGCATGGGCGTAGTTCGAGTACGGCGGAAAGATGCCATCGGGAGTGTGCTGTTCGAGAACCATGCTCCCAGTTTCGCGCCCACCGTCCCGAGAGTTCGCCCAGATATCGGACACCTCGGATCAGTGGCCTTGCCAGCAGCGGGGCCGAAGGAAGGAGCATCGATGAATTCGACGGAGACGTGCGTCCGCGTGTGTGCTACCTGGCCCGAAGTTCGTACTTGAGCACTTTGCCCGACGCGTTGGTCGGCAAGACGTCGACCACGTGCACCGCGCGCGGCACCTTGTAGTTGGCCATCAGCTCGCGCGCCCACGCGATGACTTGGTCGCCGTCGATCGGCTCTGGCGCATCGGGTCGAGCGACGACATAGGCGTGGCCGACCTCGCCCATCCGTTCGTCGGGCACGCCCACGACGGCGCACTGCGCAATCGCCGGATGCGACATCAAGGTGTTCTCGATCTCAGCCGGATAGGCGTTGAAGCCGCCGACGATGAACATGTCCTTCAGCCGATCGGTGATGTCGATGTAGCCGCGCTCGTCCATCACACCGATGTCACCCGTGTGGAGCCAGCCGTCGGCATCGATCGACGCCGCCGTGGCTTCGGGGTCCTCGAAGTAGCCGGCTGTGACGTTGTAGCCGCGCACGACGATCTCGCCTTGCTCACCGCGCGGCACCTCGTTGTTGTCGGTGTCGACGATGCGAATCTCCACGTCGGGGATCGCACGGCCGGACGTGGTCGAGATCGTCTCGGGATCGTCGCCTTGGCGACACATCGACACGGTGCCGGTCGACTCGGTGAGCCCGTACGCCGTCAGAATCGTCTCGAAGCTCAACTCGTTGCGCATCCGATTGATCATCTCGACCGGTACGGCGGCTGCACCGGTGACGGCGAGGCGCAGCGACGACAGGTCGAACGAATCGCGGTCGGGATGATTGAGGATCGACAGATAGAGCGTTGGCGGCCCGGGCAGCATGCTGATGGCTTCGTCGCTTACCCGCTGCAGCACAGTGGGGACGTCGAACACCGGCTCGGGCACCATCGTGGCGCCCTGGATCAGCGAGGCGATGATGCCGGCTTTGTAGCCGAACGTGTGGAAGAACGGGTTGACGATCAAGTACCGGTCGCCGTGTCGAAGCCCGACGATGTCGGACCAGTCGGTGAACACCCGCACGGTTTGCTCGTGCGTGGCGACCACACCTTTCGGACGTCCCGTGGTTCCCGACGTGAACAAGATGTCGGAGCGGTCGTCGGCCGACACGGTCGGCAACGAGACGTCTCCGGTGGCGTCACCACGACCGAGAAAGTCGCGCCACGCCATCGCTCCGTCGGGCACGTCGCCGCGAAACACGACGACCTGGTCGAGGTCCGGCAGCTCGAACCCATCGAGCGCCGCCGCGTACTCGTTGCCGAGGAACCCGTTGACGAGCAACACGAGCTTGGCCCGGCTTCTCGCGATGATGTCGGCCGCCTCAGCGCCTTTGAATCGCGTGTTGAGCGGAACGAGCACGCCACCGGCCAGGTGGAGGCCGAGCACGGCTTCGACCCACTCGGGGATATTCGGCGCCCAGATCGCGACTCGGTCGCCGGGCTCGACACCCGCGGCCATGAACGCTCGCGCCGTGCGGTCGGCGCGCTCGCCCAGTTCGGCGAACGTCCAGCGATCGTCCCCGGCGACCACCGCTTCGGTGTCGCCGAATTGTTCGACGGCACGGCGAATCAGTGCCGGGACGGTGTGTTCCATCAGGCGTCGGCCGACGGCACCAGACCCGCAGCGGCATCAGCCTCACGGAACGCGTCGAGGCGGAGCATGTCGATGGCATTGCCGCGCAGCACCTTGTAGCGCTGGAGCGCGGTCAGGTCGGCGGTCTGCTTGGTGGCGACCTCAGCGCTGTGCGGCCAGGTCGAGTCGCTGTGCGGGTAGTCGGTTTCGAACGTGATGTTGTTCTCGCCGACGTCCTCGATCGACTTCAAGCCGAACGCATCGGAGAAATAGCAGCCGTACACGTGGCGCTTGAACAGTTCGCTCGGCGGCTCAAACACCTTGTCGCCAACGCCGCCCCACCCGCGGTTCTCCTCCCACACCGTGTCGGCGCGTTCGAGGATGAACGGGATCCACCCGAGTTGACCTTCGGCGTAGGCGATCTTGAGGTCCGGGAACTTGTGGAAGAGCCCACTCATCAACCAGTCGACCATCGAGAAACAGCAGTTGGCGAAGGTCAACGTGCTGCCGACCGCGGCGGGTGCATCCGCGCTCGTCGACGGCATCTTCGAGCCGGAGCCGATGTGCATGTTGATGGTCATCTTCGTCTCGTTGCACGCTTCGAAGAACGGCAGCCAATAGCCATCCGCGTCGTGGATCGACGGCAGGCCGAGGTTCGACGGAATCTCACTGAAGCACACTGCTGTGACGCCGCGAGCGGCGTTTCGACGGACTTCGGCCGCGGCGAGCTTGGGGTCCCACAGCGGCACGATGATCAGCGGAATCAGGCGCCCACCGGACGGGCCGCACCATTCTTCGACCATCCAGTCGTTGTAGGCCTTGATGCACAACAGGCCGAGTTCGCGATCGGCGGCTTCGGTGAACGTCTGGCCGCAGAATCGCGGGAACGTCGGGTAACACATCGACGCTTCGATGTGGTTCGTGTCCATGTCGGCAAGGCGCTCGGTGAGATCCCACGAGCCTTTGCGCATCGTGTCGTACGTGATCCCCGTGAGGGTGACCTCGTCCCGCTCGAATCCAACCGCGGTGTCGAGCCGTGTGAGCGGACGACGAAGGTCTTCGTAGAACCACCAATCGACCGGTTCGCCGGGATCACCCGGCTCGCCCGGGATCGCGGTGAACTTGCCGCCGATGAACGTCATCTCCTTCACCGGGAGCCGCTTGCTCCTCGGAGCCACGTCGTGATACTTCGACGGGAGCCGGTCGAGCCACACGTTCGGTGGCTCGATCACATGGTCATCGACGGAGATGATCTTCGGAAGATTCTCCATGAAACGAGCGTATCATCGAATCTGACACTGATTCAGATTCGTGCGGCCATTGACGAATCGGCGAGAATGAGCGTGTCATCTCACGTGAACCGAGCAGGAGCCAACTCATGACCGAAGCCTTCATCGTCGACGCAGTTCGTACTCCCGTCGGCCGGCGTGGCGGCGGCCTCGCCGACGTCCACCCTGCCGACCTCGGCGCTCACAGCATCAGCGCGCTGATCGAGCGCACCGGCGTCGACCCCGCCGCTGTCGACGACGTCGTGTTCGGCAACGTCGACTCGATCGGGCCGCAGGCCGGGTGCATCGCACGCACCTGCTGGCTCGCCGCAGGTCTGCCCGAACACGTTCCGGGCGTCACGATCGACCGGCAATGTGGTTCCGCTCAGCAAGCGGTTCACTTCGCAGCGCAGGCGGTCATGAGCGGCACCATGGACGTGGTCGTCGCCGGCGGCGTGCAGAACATGTCGATGATCCCGATCTCGTCCGCCATGACTGCCGGACAAGCACTCGGTTTCGACGATCCGTTCACCGGGTCCGAGCGATGGACCACCCGCTACGGCAGCGGCGAGGTCAGCCAGTTCACCGGCGCCGAGATGATCGCCGAGAAGTGGGACATCTCCCGCGAGGAGATGGAGGACTTCGCGATCGAGTCACACAACCGGGCCATCCGAGCTCGCGAAGAAGGCCGCTTCGAGGCCGAAATCGCACCGATGAACGGCGTGCAGCACGACGAAGGGCCGCGTGAGCCGAACGTCGACAAGATCAAGTCACTCAACACGCTCGTCGACGGCGGCCGCCTCACTGCAGCACTCGCGTCGCAGATCTCCGACGGATCCTCGGCACTGCTGATCGCCAACGAAGACGCCGTCAAGCAGCACGGGCTCAACCCGCGTGCCCGGATCCACCACATCTCGGTCACCGCCGACGACCCGATCATGATGCTGTCGGCCCCCATCCCGGCAACGCAACGGGCACTCGCGAAGACCGGGCTCACGGCGGCCGACATCGACCTGGTCGAGATCAACGAGGCGTTCGCCTCGGTCGTGCTGGCGTGGCTGCGCGAAACCGACTTCGATCACGAGCAGGTCAACGTGAACGGTGGCGCGATCGCCCTCGGCCACCCACTCGGCGCAACCGGCGGACGCCTGATGACCACCCTGCTCCACGAGCTCGAGCGCACCGGCGGCCGCTACGGCCTGCAGACGATGTGCGAAGGCGGCGGTCAGGCCAACGTCACGATCATCGAACGGCTCTGATCCATGCCGGTCGCCATCGATCGACCCACCGCCGGGTGCCTCGCGCCGGTCGTGCTCGACTCGGTCGTCGACGACCCCGACGAGATCCGCGCGATGGCCCGACGTTCGGGCCCGTACTTCATGCCCGCCCGATACTTGGTGGGCGGGCAAACGGCCGCCGAGGCACGAGCAGGCACGCCCATCGAGATCGAGCACTCCCCCGCCTATCTCATCGGACCCGTTTGGCGCGGTGACTGGGCGTTCGACGGCGAGGTACTCGTCGACGGCGCCGAGCGACTGCTCCACCTTCCGGCGTTCGTCGAATCAGCTGCGGCGATGTGCGATTCGGAGTTCGTCCAGCCCGAGCAGGTCTTCGTCAACCTGACGACGCCGTGCCCGTCGCAAGGTTTCTCGCACACCGACATCCCCGAATTCCACGGCGTCAACCGATCCAACGCTCCCGGCTGGCTGCTCCAGGCAATGGGCACGAGCCGGCTGTTCGAAGAGTTCAGAATCACGATCATCACGGCGGTCACCTGGTTCCACCAGGGCGACGGCGGCGAGTTCCGCTACTGGCCCGACGGTCGTGACGCCGACAGTGCGTTGCAGACCGACGTCTGGAACACGGGCGTGGTCGGCGACAACGACTTCATGCACCACCGAGTCGAGACGTCCGGGCCGGAGAACGCTGAACGAATCCGTGGCATGTCACTCAACACGATCCTCGATTGCACTGACACTGGCACCGGTTCCGACGCGCTGAGCTGGCGAGTCAGCGAACGCGACACCGAGTTCACGCGCTTCAGCGATCGTGACGTACGCCTGTCGCTGTCGTGGAAGGCGAAGGTGTTCGGCTCGGCCGACGAACGCGACGGTCGCGTCCCCGCCATCACGGTCGACGAGGTGCTCGCCCGGTTCGCTGACGAACTCGCTGGCGACATCGAGG
>CALICC010000397.1 GCA_938049325.1 uncultured Ilumatobacter sp.
TGGGCGTTCACGATCGTCGGCGTGTTCGTCAACCTGCTGTCGGGTTCGGCCTTCGCGATGGTCGGGCCGATCATCCAGGGCATCGTGCCCTACCGCATCCGCGGGCTCGGTACGGCGCTCCTCACGCTGTACATCTTCTTCGTCGGTGCAACCGGCGGCGGACTCCTGTCGGCAATGCTCAGCAATGCGTACGGGCCGCGCACCACCGTGCTCGTCCTCGCCGTGCCGTCGATGCTCATCGGCGGACTGATGATCCTGAACGGGGCGCGCTACATCCGCAACGACCTGTCGCTGGTCGTTGCCGAACTGCGCGAAGAGCAGGCTGAGCATCAGCGCCAGCAAGACGAACCCGACAACATCCCGGTCATCCAGGTCAACGAGATCGACTTCTCGTATGGACACGTCCAGGTGCTGTTCGACGTCGGCTTCGACGTGAAGCAAGGTGAAGTGCTCGCTCTGCTCGGCACGAACGGCGCCGGCAAGTCCACCATCCTGCGCGCGATCGCCGGCCTCGCCACACCCGAGCGCGGCGTGGTCAGGCTCAACGGACGAACCATCACCTACGCATCGGCCGAACGACGCAACACGCTCGGCATCCACATGCTCGCCGGTGGCGCCGGCGTGTTCGGCGACCTCACCGTCGACGAGAACATCGAGATGGCCGCCTACCCCTACCGACGCGACGCCGCCGAGATGCGCCGCCGGATCGACGGTGCACTCGCCAAGTTCGACAATCTCGAATCGGTCCGCGGCCTGCGCGCCGCCGAGTTGTCGGGTGGCCAGCAGCAGCTGCTCGCCCTCGCGATGGTGTTGCTCCACGACCCCGAGGTCTTGATCATCGACGAGCTCAGCCTCGGCCTCGCCCCAACCGTCGTGCAGTCACTGCTGGGCATCATCGACGACCTCAAGGCGAGCGGCACCACGATGATCATCGTGGAGCAGTCGCTCAACGTCGCGCTCGCAATCGCCGACCGAGCGGTCTTCTTGGAGAAGGGCCGGGTGCGTTTCGAGGGCCCGGCGCAAGAACTCGCCGAACGCGACGACCTCGCCCGCGCCGTCTTCTTGGGGACCGAGGGCGGCTGACGTGTTCGACTTCAACTTCGACATCTTCGGCGTCGCTGGAACCGGCCAGCTGATCTTCAACGGACTCGTCACCGGGATGGTGTTCGGGCTCCTCGCGATGGGAATCGTGCTCGTGTACCGATCCACTCGGGTGATCAACTTCGCCGTCGGCAACATGGGCATCCCGGCCTCGGCGCTGCTGGCCGTGATGGTCATCAACTTCGGGTTCCCGTATTGGATCGCCTTCGCGATCGCCCTCGTCATCGGCACGCTGCTCGGAGCCATCATCGAATTGACCGTCATTCGTCGACTGTTCAAGGCGCCACGCATCATCCTCGTCGTTGCAACGATCGGCATCGCACAGCTGATGCAGGCGATCGTCGCGTCGTACCCCGACGTGGAGAACGAAGGCCGACCGCGATACCCGGTTCCGGCTGGCGCCGAATACGACGACCTGCTCGGGCTGCGCGCCACGTCGCCACAACTCACGATCCTGGTCGTCGTGCCGTTGCTCGCGTTGGCGCTCGGCTGGCTGATGACTCGCACCCTGTACGGCAAGGCGGTGCGCGCCAGCGCCGTGAACCCCGACCTCGCACGCACCACCGGCATCAGCCCGAAGCTCATCTCGACGTCGGTGTGGACGATCGCCGGGCTTCTTGCGACGGTGTCGGCGATTCTGCTCTCCGGACAACAGGGGTCGATCGCCGGGTTCGCGAGCCTCGGGCCGAACACACTTGCTCGCGCGCTCGCCGCGGCCGTGCTCGCAGGCATGGTGTCGTTCCCCCGTGCCTTGCTCGCCGGAATGGGGGTCGGCGTGATCCAAGCGCTCGTCCAGTTCAACTTCCTCGACACCGCCGGACTCTTCGACTTCTTGCTGTTCGTCGCCGTGGCCATCGCGGTCTTCATCCAAGCCCGCAACCACGACGAACGTGCGACCTTCTCGTTCGCGCCCAAGACACGCCCGCTTCCCGACGCGCTCGCATCGAGTTGGTGGGCGAAGAACCTGCACAAGCCGGCTCTTGCGCTGATGCTCGTCGCTGCGGTGGTCCTTCCGATTCTCTCTGACAAGCCGTCGCGCCACCTCGTGTACGCAACGATCGTCGTCTACGCCATCTGCGCGGTGTCGGTGACGGTCGTGTCGGGGTGGTCGGGACAGTTGTCGCTCGGCCAGATGGCGTTTGCCGGCTTGGGCGCGTTTGCGGCCGCCGCGTTCAATCGGGCAGGCGTCCCGTTCGGACTGTCGTTGCCGCTCGGCGCGATCGTCGCCGGACTCACCGCCGCCCTGGTCGGCGCCGGCGCACTGCGCGTCCGCGGGCTCTTCCTCGCCGTCACGACCTTCGTGTTCGGCCTCGCCGCGAACCAGTTCCTCTTCCGAGTCGACCTCCTCTCCGACGGTGAGTCGAGCTCGGTGGGCTTCAGGCGCGGCACCTTGTTCGGCTGGAGCCTCGACAACGAACGCAACTACTACTGGTTCGTTCTTGCGATCCTGGTCGTCGTGCTCGCGATCGTCGCTCGACTGCGTGGCAGTGGCATCGGCCGATCGATCATCGCCGTTCGTGACAACGCTGCGAGCGCCGCGTCGTACACGGTCAAGCCGATGCCCACCCGCTTGACCGCGTTCGGACTCTCGGGTGCGATCGCGGGCCTCGGTGGCGCAGCGCTCGGTGGGTTGCTGCAACAGGTGCCGCTCAACGACCGGTTCTTCCAGCCGTTCGAGTCGCTGCGCATCGTCTCGATGGCGGTCATGGGCGGCATCGGTACGGTCTTCGGCCCGGTGCTCGGTGCGTTCTGGTCGGAAGGCCTGCGCGGTCTGTTCCCCGACAACGAACTCGTGCCGCTGTTCACGTCGAGCCTCGGTCTACTGCTGTTGCTGATGTATCTCCCTGGCGGGCTCATGCAGATCGCCTATTCGTTGCGCGAATGGATCTGGTCGGTCGCCGAACGGCGGGCCGGGGAAGTCGACACGTCGCGCACGACGGTTGCACCCGCGTCGATCCGCGCCGAGCCAACCGAGGACCGCGAACCGGCCACGCTCGCAGTACGCGATGTCAGCGTTCGTTTCGGTGGAGTGGCGGCGGTCAGCCACGTGTCGCTCGACATCGGCGACGGCGAGATCGTTGGTCTGATCGGCACGAACGGCGCCGGAAAGTCGACGCTCATGAACGCGATCGGCGGCTACGTGAACTCGACCGGGCACGTCGAGCTGCTCGGTCGAGACGTGTCGAGTCAGACCCCGTCGGAACGAGCACGGCTCGGCCTCGGTCGCACGTTCCAGGCCGCCACGCTGTTCCCCGAGCTCACCGTTCGCGAAACGGTGCAGGTCGCCCTCGAAGCTCGCGGCCGAACCGGGTTGGTCTCGACGGCGCTGCACTCGCCGTTGGCTGCGCGACGCGAACGGGCGCGAGCGAGCGAGGCGGACGAATTGATCGGCTTCTTGGGACTGGGTCGCTATGCGAACAGCTCGATCTCCGAACTCTCGACCGGCACTCGGCGCATCGTCGAACTCGCTGGACTCTTCGCTGTCAACGCACGCGTGCTGTGCCTCGACGAACCGACCGCCGGTGTCGCTCAACGCGAGAGCGAAGCATTCGGCGACCTCTTGGTCGGTGTGCGCAAAGAACTCGACGCGTCGATCCTGATCATCGAGCACGACATGCCGATGATCATGTCGGTCTCGGATCGTGTCTACTGCCTCGAACTCGGCCAGGTGATCGCCGAAGGCTCACCCGACGAGGTGCGCAACGACCCGCTGGTCGTGTCGAGCTACCTCGGCACCGACGAACGCGCCATCGCCCGCAGCGACAACTGACCCTTCTCTGTGCGTTTGTCGACCTGAGGAGTCGCTCATCGCACAGAGAACGGGCTTCGGCGGGCGCGCCCGATGCGCTCGGGTCACTCGTACTTGGCGTAGATCTGGCGGAGCACCTCGGCGAAGCCGGTCGGGTCTTCGGGCGACTTCTCGCCGGGGATCCACTCGGCCGAACGCAGCTCGCCGGAGTAGCGAAACGACCCGTTGCGCACGTATCGATCCCACGAGACGGGCGAGCGACGGTCGATACCGACGTCGATGCCCTGGAACGGTGCCATCGCCATCAGCAACGGCAGGTCGGCAACCTCAGCGACCAACTCGCCATCGACACGGAC
>CALICC010000398.1 GCA_938049325.1 uncultured Ilumatobacter sp.
GGCGAACCCGCCCTTGGTGAACGCCCGCAGCAAGTTGAGCGTGGACGCCGACTGATTGTACGCCTGTACCAGACGCTCGGGATTGGGGAGCCGAGCGGCCTCGGTGGAGGTCGGGTCGTTCACGATGTGCCCACGGAATGATGGGATCTCGAGGTCGCCCACGGTTTCGAAGTCAGACGACCGCGGCTTCGCGAATTGACCTGCCATGCGGCCGACCTTCACGGTCGGGACGCCGACGGAGTACGTGAGGATGATCGCCATTTGCAGAATGACGCGCAGCTTCTCGCGAATGTTGTCGGCCGAGAACTCTTCGAAACTCTCGGCGCAGTCGCCTGCCTGCAAGAGGAAGGCGTTGCCGGCGGCGACCTGTGCGAGGTCGGCCTGCAGCGAGCGAGCCTCTTCGGCGAAGATCAGCGGCGGCATCGACGAGATCTGCTTCAGCGACGACTCGAGGGCACCGGCATCCGGCCAACGCGGCTGCTGGTTGACCTCGCGCTCGCTCCACGACGACGGTGACCACTGCTCACGGGACATGTCCCCAGGCTATCGACGGGTCGACGTGCGCAGCGGACCAGTTCTTGACCCAAAAACGAAAGAAGCCCCCGAACCAAAGTTCGAGGGCTTCAACTCGCTTTTCAGTCGGTCATTTCGGCGACTGAGGTTTCGTCTGGCAAGGCGTCCGACGAGGACGCTGACGTCCGTCAGCGACGAGTTCGGGCAACGCAGCCAGGCGGAAGCTCAGACGGCGAGGATGCGTTCGGCGTCGTCGCGGAGGCCAGCAACTGCCCGGCTCACGAGGCGCCGTGCAGCCTCGGCGGTGACGCCGAGCTGCTCGCCGACTTCACGGAAGCTCTTGCGCTCTCCGTCGACGAGGCCGAAACGGGCCTCGACGGCGAAACGAGCACGCGAGTCGAGCGTGTCGAGGAGTTCGTCGAGCAAGTCGCTTTCGACGAGTGCCATGACGGCGTCTTCGGGCGTGGTGTCGCCGTTGGCCATGAGGTCACCGAGCGTCGCGTCGCCGTCGTCGCCGACGGTCTTGTCGAGGCTGACCGGCGTGGTCAGGCGATGCAGTTCAGCGTTCTGCTGGTCGAGGGTTTCGCCGTCGCCCGAAGCTTGACGCAATGCGGCACGCAGGCTGGCCGAACGATCACCCGGGATGCGGATGAGGCTGGCCTTCTGATCGAGCGCACGACCGATGGCCTGGCGGATCCAGAACGTTGCGTAGGTCGAGAACTTGAAGCCACGACGCCAGTCGAACTTGTCGACCGCGTGCTCCAGGCCGAGGTTGCCCTCCTGGATGAGGTCGAGCAGGTCCATGCCCTGGGGGAGCGGGTAGCGGCGTGCGATCGAGACGACCAGTCGCAGGTTCGAGCGGATGAAGCGATCCTTGGCCTTGGCGGCCTCGCGCACCTGACGCTTGAGCGCCACACCGCGTTTGCCGTTGTCGAGCTGCTCTTGTGCTTCGCGGCCGGTCTCGATGACACGGGAGAGCTCGCGCTCATCCTCCGCAGTCAAGAGCGGGACCTTGCCGATGTCGTTGAGGTAGAGACCGATGGAGTCATTCATGATGTTCTGTACAACCATTCGTTGTGTTGTTCATTCCGGTTGGCGTTGTGCCGTGGGGCACAACAACGACGTTCGGCTGGATCGTGGACTCACCGTTCTGTGGGAGAACGAGAAGTGAGCGATTGGGCGACGGACGCCGGGAGGGGCTTGCGTGTGAAAGCCGACTCAAACCGGTAGATGGGGGATTATTTGGGGGACATCTGACAGTAACAGGTGTGTCAACCCCCCTCGGCATCGAATCCGCCCGGATTATTGACACGATTCCGGCAATGGGTGGCGCACGTGGCGTGGTTTTCGTGCGTATCGTTGCGGACCGTGCCCAACCCCAATGCTGAAGTCTCCGCGCAGCGTCGGGTCGGGCTCTTCGGGGGCACGTTCGATCCACCACATGTCGGACATCTCGTCACGGCGGTCAACGTTCGTCATGCACTCGACCTGGATCTCGTGATCTTGATGGTCGCCAACGTGCCCTGGCAGAAGGACGGGACTCGCGACATCACGTCCGCCGACGACCGGTTGGCCATGGTGACGGCCGCGGTCGAGCGTGTGCCGGGCTTGGTTGCCGGGCGTCAGGAAATCGACCTCGGCGGAAACAGCTACACCGCCGACACGCTGGTGGTTCTCGGTATGGAGTACCCCGATGCCGAGCTTTTCACGATCGTCGGGGACGACGCCGCGGCGAATCTGCATACGTGGGAACGCAGCGACGATGTCGTGAACAATTCGCACATGGTCGTCGTCGATCGGCCCGGCGCACCGGTCGAGCTCGATGATCAGGTCGACTGGTTTCATGTCGAGGTCCCACACCTCGATGTGTCGAGCACCGATCTCCGGGCGCGCTTCTCCGATGGGCGTCCTCTCGACTATCTCGTCACGAACGCCACGCTGGATGTCATCGAACAACGCGGTCTGTATCAGGTGGCTGTTCGATGACGGCGAGTCCGGACCGTCGTCGGATGGGCACGAAAGCGGGCGCGATAGCGACATTTGTCACGATCGGCCTCGCTGTGGTCGTCACGGCAATTGCGGTCGTCACGCTGCGGACGTCCACTGAGGGCCGTGCGCCCGAAACGGACCAGCGACCGGTCGTTTCGTATCCCGAGACTCCCAACGTCGCTGTCGGCATCGTCGACGATCTCGACCGGTTGACGTCGTTGGCGGTGTTCACGCTCGACCCGTCCGGTTCGGGCGGCAGCATCTTGTCGGTGCCCGTGAACGCTGACGCCAACAACGGGTTCGGGTCGGCGCGCCGCCCGATCAGCCGCCAGCCGTTCACGCCGGGCGATGCGGAGCAGGCGGCGGAACTGGTGTCCGACCTGGAACCGTTGCTGACGCTGACGATCGAGCGCGGCATCGTGCTGGGGCCCGATGATGTGGCCGACCTCGTCGAGCCGTTCGGCCCGTTCGATGTCGACCTTCCCGAACGAGTCGTCGACTCCGACACGGCGGGATCCGGCTTCGTGGCGGGCGCCGGCGTCCGTCAGATCGATGCCGATGTTCTCGTGAAAGCGTTCACCGCGATCGATGCCACTGGTTCGTCGTACGGCCATCACGATGTCGATGTCGCGCTGTGGGCGGGGTTGGCGGCGAGTGCATCGGAGGAAGATGGTCCCGATGTTGATCTGCCTCGCGACGAGTTCGATCGACCGATCGCTCCGACGACCGCTGACGAGTTGATCGAGCGGCTCTTCGCTGGCACCGTTGCCTCTCGCGACCTCGCGATCGACGTCGCAGCAACCGAGTCGGCGACGAACGACGATGACGACGACTTCGTGGTGGTCGACCGGGCCGATGCGCTCCTGGTATTCGGCGCCATCTCGCCGAGCCTGGTCTCGCGGCCGAATGAATCGCTCTCGTTCAAGCTGGTTGTCCCATTCACCGAGGAGCAGGTCGAAGTGCTCGGTGACGACGCTGCGGGGGACCCGGTCACCAAAACGTCGATGACCCGACGTTTCATCGGTCAGTTGTTGTT
>CALICC010000399.1 GCA_938049325.1 uncultured Ilumatobacter sp.
GCGAACCCGCGCTGTGGACGATGCCATCGATCACGTCGTCGGCGGTTGCCTCGACGAGCGCATCGAGGTCGGCAGCGACCGAGAGATCAGCGGAGAGCATCGAGATGTTCGAACCACCGCGGCGCTGCAAGGCCGCCAGCGCATCGGTCGACCGGGCAACCGCGAGCACCCGCTCGCCTCGCCCTGCCAGTGCCAGGGCGGTCGAGCGCCCGATGCCCGACGATGCGCCGGTGACGATGAACATGACGGCCCTTCCTGTCCAGTGCGAGGTTTCCCGCCCGGTCGCATCATCTCACGCCGCGGCACACGTGTGGTCAGGCGGCTGGCACCAAGTCAGCCGAGCCGAAACCGACGCCGAAGCGCACGCACCAGATCGACACTTGGCTGTACCGGTCGAGATCGACCGTTGCGGGAATCTCGTAGTTCTGATCGCCGATGTTGCCCTTGAGGTCACCCAAGTCGACGAAGTCGGAGGGGTCGTCGGGGTTCACGAGGTACACGTTGAGATCGGGGCCATTGCTCGACTCGAAATTCTCGAATCGCAAGAAGCGCTGATCGGTTCCGTTTCCGAGCACGAGCGCCTCCCCCGACACCGAGTAGCGACTGGTCCCACTGAAGTTGCCCGAGTACTCGGTCACGATCTCTCCTGCGGCGGGAGCGTCCGGCTCGACCGCTTCCGACTCGACCGCTTCCGCCTCGACCGTGTCCGACTCGGCTGCTGCCGCGTCCGGCGCTGCTTCGTCCGGCGATGCCACGTCCGACTCGACCGCGACCTGCTCGACTTCGACCGGCTCGCCAGCATCCGGCACGACCGCTGCCGGCGTGGCGGGAGCGTCGAAGATCGGCTCGGCTTCGGCGACCTTGTCGTCGATGAACGCGGTGTGGATGCCGAAGTATCCGAATGCCAGCCAGGCGAGTCCGAGCACGGCGACACCGAAGATCGGGAGTGAGAGTTTCCAGTTGCGAATGTGTTTCATGGCAGGACAAACCGCCTCCGCAGCCGGGCTCATCCCGCTCATCGCCAGCGTTCGCGAACGGTCACCACTCGTTCACGAATCGGACAGATTTGGAGTGTGAGCGCTCAGGTGTTGGCGACGACGCGCAACAACGCGAGCGTCTCGGCAAGTGGGAGACCGATCACGTTGGTCACGCTGCCATCGACGCGGTCGACGAACCCTGCAGCCCCGCCTTGGATGCCATAGGCGCCTGCTTTGTCGTTGGCCTCACCGGTCGTCAGGTACCAGTCGATCATCGGGTCGGTCAGCTCGACGAAGGTGACGTCGGTGGTCACGATGAAGCTCTCGCAGATCGGTCCACGACGAACCGCGACACCGCTGTGCACGTGGTGCGTCCGATCCGACAGCATCCGCAACATCGTGCGGGCGTCGTGATCATCAACAGGCTTCTCGAGAATCCGGCCATCCACCTCGACGGTGGTGTCGGCAGCAATCACGATCTCTTCACCGATTGCGACGGCAGCGGACTTCTCCAACGACAGCCGACGGACGTACTCGGTCGGCGACTCGTACGACCGCGGCACTTCCTCGATGGCGGCGGGACGCACGTCAAACGTCAAGCCCGAACGCTCGAGGAGTTCACGACGCCGCGGCGACGCCGAGGCCAGCACCAGCGACGCTCCGCCTGAAAGCACGATCATCACCGCCACTCTTGCAGGCCGGTCACCGCACTCAAGGGTTCAACCGCCCGAGAGCGCCATCACATCGGCGTCGTCGGGAACCGTCACGTCGGTGTTCAGACCTTGGCGTGTCTGCCCGTCGAGCCAACCTTCGGGAATTGCCACCTTGATCGGCCCGTTGGTGTGGCCTCGCTTGATGCGTTCGCCACCTTCGACAACGGTGGCGGACGCACCGATCTTGTCGAGCATGTGAGCGAGGATGTCATCGAGCTCGGCGAGCGTCTTGGTCAGGGAGAATCGTCGGCGAATCTCCGAGCCCACGGGGTAGCCACTCATGTACCAGCCGGTGTGTTTGCGAAAATCGCGCATCGCGTGGTCTTCACCCATCAGGTCGGCCAGCAATCGAGCGTGGTCCGACATGACCTCGGCAACGAAACCGAGTTGACGGCTTGGCGGCACCGGACGCCCGTTGAGTGCGTCGACGAGATCGCCGAACAGCCAGGGGCGACCCAGGCATCCTCTCCCGATCACCACGCCATCACACGCAGTCTGGTCGATCATCGCCACGGCATCTGACGCTTCCCAGAT
This sequence comes from uncultured Ilumatobacter sp., assembly GCA_938049325.1. Classification (GTDB taxonomy): domain Bacteria; phylum Actinomycetota; class Acidimicrobiia; order Acidimicrobiales; family Ilumatobacteraceae; genus Ilumatobacter_A. The sequence continues at coordinate 2,225 of CALICC010000399.1, forward strand.
GTCGCCATTGCCGAGAACCGGGACCGAGCCGCCGAGCGAATCCATGTGCTCTTTGAGTTCTCCGATCGCATCCCAGCGAGCTTCGCCCGAGTAATGCTGTTCGACGGTGCGTGCGTGCATCGCGATCGAGGCGACTCCCTCTTCGGCGCACACTTCGCCGGTTCGCTTGAACGTCAGCCAGTCGTCGAAGAGTCCCATACGGAACTTGGTGGTCACTGGGACGTCGTAGGGCGAGGCCGCCGACACAGCGGACCGCACGATCGCACGCAGCAGCTCGGGCCGAGCGGGCACGGCCGCTCCCCCACCGCGCCGCGTGACCTTGGCTGCCGGGCACCCGAAGTTGATGTCGACGTGGTCAACCCGACCGTCGTCGCAGAGTTGGCGTACCGCGTCACCCATGATCTGCGGGTCGCTGCCGTACAGCTGTTGGCTTCGCGGATGTTCGTCGTCGGCAAACGTGATCATCCGATGTGTCTTGGCGTTGCCCTGCACCACCGGTGTCGCCATCACCATTTCGTTGACGTACACGAGCCCCGGGGCAAAACGCCGACACAGGGCACGAAACGCTGCGTTCGTCACACCCGCCATGGGGGCGAGCACCACCGGAGCAGACAGCTCGTGGTCGCCGATCGAGTACGTCATCGCGTCAGAACGGTAGCGGCGATCGGTCAGCTGAGCACGCCGTCGAGCACGTGCACGACCCCACCGACGACGATGTCGTCGGCCGCGACGACTCGGACCCCACCGACGAGAATGTCGCCGCCGTCGACGCTGACAGGCTGCGTGGATCCGTCGGCCATTGCGAGCTCGGTGCGCTCCGCGATGGCCCCGCTGGTCAGTTCTTCGTCGAGCAAGATGTGCGGCTCCAAGAAGGCCCGGACCGCAGCGTCGTCTTCGAACGTCAAACCGGACATGGCGTCGTTGTTCGGCAACAGCACCGTGAACAGTTCGCCACCGGTCTCCAGTTCGTCGATCCAGTTGACCTGTTCGAGCAGTGCGGTGACCTGCGAGAGCTCAGGTCGAGCGGCGAGCGCCTCGGCCAACGACGGGTCTGCCGGCGTCGTCGTGGTCGGCGCCGTCGTGGTCGTGGTCGTCGTGGTCGTGGTCGTGGTCGTCGACGTCGTGGTCGTGGTTTCGGGCACCGTCGTGCTCGTCGTGGTCGTCGTCGTGTCGGGCACGGTCGTGGTCGTGGACGTGGTCGAATCGGTCACCGTGGTCGAAGTCGTCGTCGTGTCGAGGGTGGCAGGCACCGGATCGACGACGTCGGCTGCGACGTCGGTCATCGTGCACGCCACCGCGTCACCGCCCACCAACTCGACGTTGGGGAACTGATGCTGGACGATCTGGTCGCCCTGCTCATTCGTCGCGTCGTTCTCGAACGTGGTCGCGACGCTGAGGTCGGTGACGGTCGCACCGCGAGTCAGAGTGCATTGGCTGTCGATCCCACTGAGGACGCCGCCGACTGACTCGGCGATCGTCACGGTCGACGTCCAGACGTCCCCAACCGCGCCGTCACCTGGCTCCCAGCGAAACTCGGCGCGCCCCGTGGCGTCGGTGGATCGGACCGCAGGCTGTCCAGGCACGCTGTCGGACGGGATCAACCAGCGATAGTCATCAGCCACGGGCGCCGATTCCGCCGACACAGCGATCGTCGTCTGCAACGCTGACCCATCGGCCCCGAGGCGAGTCACGATCACGGACACTCGCTGGTCCGCGTCACCATCGACGACGCCCGCATCGCCTTGCAGCTGGTCGTCGTCACCACCGCCCGCGATCACGATCACAGCGCCGATGACACCCAGGACGAGCAGCGCCGCGACCACGCCGACCCACGTGCTCGGGCGCCGATACCACGGTTCGTCGGGATGCTCACCCATCGGCACAGGACGCTCGGGGGGAGGCGGAGGCGCTCCGACGTCTGCGGCGCCGGCCGCAGTTGACGGCCGCGGCGGAAGGTTCGCGACGACCGGCATGGTTTGCGTGGCGTCGATGGGTGTTGCGACCGGCATTGCCTGCGTCGGGTCCTGCGCCGGCGTCTGGCCGGGCATGGGCTGCGTCGGGTCTTGCGCCAGCTGACCCAACGTGGCGTCGGGATCGTGCTGAGGTGGCGGTGGCGGGGGTGGCGTTACGCCGTCGTCGGACATCAGGTGAAGTCTCGCACGCACCACACGCCATCGCATGGCAGCGATCGATCGAGCCTCAGTCGAGAAACGGCAGCTTGAGGTTCGGGATCGCGCCGGAGTCGAGCGGCGATGGACCATCGGACCGCAG
>CALICC010000400.1 GCA_938049325.1 uncultured Ilumatobacter sp.
CCACCACTCTTGAATCACGATCAGCCCTGGCCCGACGCCCGACTCCGGCGTGGCGAGATATCCCCGGGCATCGACTCCGGTGTTCGCAAATTCGATCATGTCTCCCATCGAACCGACGGTAGACGATTCCGCTTCGATGCCCGAACCGCGACGTCGATCCCAAGCTCACTGGGTAGCGACGGTGCCGGGACGGAAAGGACCCACTGGGTAGCGATGGTGCCGGGACCGAAAGGACCCAGAGACGCGTTCGGCGCCCGGCTGGAGAGGTGATTCCTCTCAGCCGGGCGCCAAACAAGCGGTCACTCGACCTGCGTGATCACTCCCCGCCTTCGTTCAACGTCACGTCGATGGGCGTATAGCCCGCACCGGCCAGATCGACACCGTCGAGCAGCGCAACAGCCTCGTTGACGATGTCGTTCGTGAACGCTCCGTCGGTCGGGTCCGCGGTGAGGACCGTGGCCCCGTCGAGGTTCGGGGTGCTCTTGCTGATCTCGACAGTGCGATCCCATGCAGCCTGGTCGATGGTGCCGACGGTACCCGTCGACGCCGGCCAGATGAGCTTGTTGACCTCGTTCATCATCCACTGCTGATGACTTGCTCCGAGGGTCGAACCCGCGTCGGTCACCGTCGTCGCACACTGTTCGACGTTGTCGCGGCAGAACGCCCAGCCCTGCAACGACGCTGCGACGAAGCGCACCGCTTGGTCGCGATACTCGGCGTCATCTGCCAGCCGTCCTGCATCGGCCCAGATGGCGTCTTGGAGCATGCCGACCCCAACTTCTTCGTAGCTGATCACGTTGAAGTCTTCCGGCTGGTACAGCTCACCGGTGTCGGGATTGATCGCTTCGAGCACCTGCGCGTACTCGTTGTAGGTCATTGCCTCGGCAGCATCGATCTCGCCTTCGAGCAATGCCACCATGTCGAACTGCTGGCCGACGAGGTCGACGTCGGCAACCGGATCGAGTCCGGCCTCGCCGATCGCGGCGAAGACTTCGTACTCGTTGCCGAAGCCCCAGTTACCGATCACCTTGCCGGCAAAGTCGGCAGGGCTCGTGATCCCGGCATCGGCGAAGCTGACCTGGAGGGTTCCCGACCGCTCGAACACCTGAGCGATGTTGACGATGTCGGCTCCGGCTTCGCGCGTTTGCAGGGCTTTGGGCACCCAGGCGATGGCGAAGTCGGCGTTGCCGTTCGCGAGCTCCGACTGCGGCACGATCTCGACGGCACCTTCCTTGATCTCGACGTCGAGGCATTGATCGGCGTAGAAACCCTGATCGATCGCGGCGTAGTAGCCGGCGAACTGTGCCTGCGTGAACCACTGCAACTGCAAGCTGACCTGGTCGGGGCTGTCGCAAGCAGCGGCACCACCCCCGTCGTCCGCTTCTCCGGTCGACTCGGTTGGCGCGACCGACTCGCTCGACGCTTCATCGCCTCCGTCGTCGTCACTGCCGCACGCGGCAAGAACGAGCGCGAGTGACGCTGCTGCGGCTACTCCGGTTCTCCATTGCTTGTTCATGTTGTCTCCCCTTGGGGCAACGCCCCGGTTGTTGGCGGATGGTTGGCGGCCGCTAGGTCGCCTGACGTGGGCCTCGTGTTGCGTCGTTCACGCGTTCGACACCGATTGAGGCCAGGTAGAAGATGAGTCCGAGTGTCGACGCGCCGATGACGTAGGCCCACGTGACGTCTTTGCTGCCGTTCAGACTGTTGGTTACTGCGTTCGCGAGCCCGTCTTGCGGGCCACCGAAGTACTCGGAGACAAACGCGGTGATCACCGCGAGCGGCGCTGCGATCCGCAGCGCGGTGACGAGGTAGCCGATCGAGTTCGGGACACGCACCTTCTTCATGACTTCCCACGGCGACGCTGCGTACGAACGCATGAGTTCGAGCTGCGTCGGCGACACCTGCCGAAGCCCTTTGCTCACGTTCACGAGCACCACGAAGAACACGATCAGCGTGACCATCAACCTGCGCGGAACCTGACTGGTGGTACCGAACAACATGTTGTTCAGCACGGGGACGATCACGACGATCGGCACCGCGTTCAGCGCGACCGCCAACGGGGTGACCAGCTCTTCGAGTAAACGGAATCGCACAATCACGAAGCTCATCGCGATACCGAACACGGCGCCCAGCACGAGCCCGATGAGCGCATTCGCACCGGTCACCATCGACTTGTCGACAACATCGGAGAACCGATCGGTGAACGCCGTCCAGATCGCAGTGGGCGCCGGAAGCACGAAGGGCTTGAGTCCGGTCACCCGGACAACGGCTTCCCACGCCGCAAGGATCCCGACGCCGAAGCAGACGGGCGCGATCAGTGCGTCACCGAGACGACGGGATCGAGACTCGGTCATCGATCCTCGGACCTGTGTGTGGAACGTTCATGGTCCCCACCGCGCAGCGCCTCGCGAACTTCGGTGACCTTCTTGTAGAAGCCGTCGTCTTCTCGTGTGTCTTCATCACGAGTTCGCCCGAGGTCGACGTCGATCACATCGGTGATCCGTCCCGGACCCGCAGACATCACGACCACCTGCGTCGACAGGTAGACGGCTTCGGGAATGGAGTGCGTGACGAAAACCACCGTCGTGTTGGCGGCAGCGCAGATGTCGAGCAGCTCGGACTGCATGTGCTCGCGGGTCATCTCGTCGAGCGCTCCGAATGGCTCGTCCATCAAGAGCAGCGGTGGATGAGCGGCGAGCGCTCGAGCGATCGCGATGCGCTGCTGCTGACCGCCTGACAGCTGCCACGGCATGTGATTGCCGCGGTCGGCCAGCTTCACGAGCTCGAGCATCTCGGCGGCCCGCGCTGAGCGTTCGGCTTTACCCCAACCCTTCAGCTCGAGGGGCAACTCGATGTTCTTCGTCACCGTGCGCCAGTCGAACAGCCCCGACTGCTGGAACGCCATCCCGTAGTCCTGATCGAGTCGCGCCTGTGCAGCATCTTTGCCATTGACCATGACCTGCCCGGCAGTCGGCTCGATGAGATTGGCAATGAGGCGAAGCAGCGTCGACTTACCGCAGCCCGACGGCCCAATCAGCGAGACGAACGCGCCCGACTCGATCCTGAGATCCACGTCGACGAGTGCGTCGACCTGCTCGGCGGTGCCCTGGTTGAACGACATGGCAACGCCACGCGCGTCGACCGAGGGATGCACGGGTTGCGCCGTGTCTGTCACGTGTTGATCTCCGTTGGCCTCTTGCGCATGACGAACGCTTCGGCGGCGCTCACCAACCCGAACATGATCAAGCCGAGCAGCGCTGCAGCGAACACCGCCGTGTAGACGGTGGCCGGCTGACTCGTAGTCTTCTGCCCGTAGGACAGCGCAGCGAAGCCGACGCCACGCAGGCCGAGCGAAACTTCCGACACGACCACACCGATGACCGACGCGGTCGCGGCGAGTTTGAGGCCCGGCACGATGAACGGCACAGCTGCAGGAAAGCGCAACTTGCGCAGCGTCGTCCACCACGACGCGGCGAAACTGTCCATCAGTTCGAGCGAAGCTGCAGGTACCGACTGCAGGCCGCGCAATGTCGCGATGGTGACCGGGAAGAACGACAAGAACGCGGCGAGCGCTGCGGCCCAGGTCCACTTCGGGAGACCCCAGTTGCCGCCGAGCGCGGCGACCTGCGGCGCCAACGCGATGAGCGGGATCGTCTGCGAGAGCACGACGTACGGCAAGAGTCCCCGCTCGACGACGCGGAACCGTGCCATCAACACTGCCAACCCGATGCCGAGGGCTCCGCCGAGCAGCAGACCAGCGAGCGACATCCGCAGCGTGTACCAGGAATAGCCGAGCATCGCCTCCCAGACCGCTGTGTCGCGGCCTCGGACCTCGGGGTCACCGAACTCGGCGAGCATTTCCCAGATGTGTGGCATGACCCGGTCGTTGGTCTTCGGGATGATTCTCCACCCGAAGACGTCGCCGCCATCGGGTGGCCCCAGCGCCTTGTAGAGCTCCCACGCACCGGCCGCGATGGCGACGGCAAGCAGCATCAGACTCACCCGACGCAACACAGATCGCGTTCGACCGCGAGCAGCAGCGCCATCAGTGGTGGCGGACCGATCAGCGGTCGTCGCGGCGTTGGTCACTGCTTGGCCAGCGCCTGCTCTGCGAGGGCCGGAATGACGTGCTCGCCGTACTGCTGCAGCGTGTGATCCTTGCCATCGTGTTGGAGATAGATCGCGAACTGGTCGACGCCCAACGCCTTCAGTGCGTTCAGTTTCTCGAGCTGCGCATCGACCGGGCCGAGGATGCAGAACCGATCGACGATTTCGTCGGGCACGAACGTGGTGTGCGTGTTGCCCGACTGGCCGTGCTCGTTGTAGTCGTACTCCTGGCGCCCCTTGATGTAGTCGGTGAGCGCCTGCGGCACGGGCGCCGAGTCGCCGTAACGCGCGACGATGTCTGCCACGTGATTGCCGACCATGCCGCCAAACCACCTGCATTGATCACGCATGTACGCGATGTCGTCGGACGGGCCGACGTAGGCGGGCGCTGCGATACACATCGTGATGTCGTCAGGATTGCGTCCTGCATCGCTGGCGGCAGTTCTGACAGCGTTGATCATCCACTCGGTGATCGACAGGTCGGCGAGCTGAAGGATGAACCCGTCGCACGTTTCACCGATCATCTTGAGCGCCTTGGGCCCGTAGCCCGCTCCCCACACTTCGAGCTCACTCTTGGACGCCCACGGCAGCGTGATCGTGGAGCCGTTGTACTCGACGCCACGACCGTTGGCGAGTTCGCGGATCACATTGACCGATTCGCGCATCGTGGCCAAGGTGGTGGGCCTGCCGTTCGTGACACGAACCGCCGAGTCGCCGCGGCCGATGCCGCAGACCGTTCGGTTGCCGTACATCTCGTTGAGCGTCGCGTAGGTCGAAGCCGTCACGGTCCAGTCCCGCGTGGCCGGATTGGTCACCATCGGCCCGACGACCACGTTGCGCGTCTCGTTGAGGATCTGTGAATAGATGACGTACGGCTCCTCCCACAAGATGTGGGAGTCGAACGTCCACACATGACTGAAGCCGTAGGTTTCAGCGCGCTTGGCCAGGTCGATCACCCGCGCTGCTGGAGGGGTTGTCTGCAGTACGACTCCGATGTCCATGGCGGGTGCTCTTTTCGTCTAGCGGGTTTCTGGGAAACCAAGGTCGACCGAACTGGTCGACGGGTCGGGCCAGCGGCTGGTGATGACCTTGCCCTGGGTGTAGAAGTTGATGCCCTCGGGGCCATACATGTGCGTGTCGCCGAAGAGACTCGCCTTCCAACCCCCGAAGCTGTAGTAGCTCACCGGCACCGGCACGGGCACGTTGATGCCGACCATGCCGACCTGGACGTCGAACTGGAATTGGCGCGCGGCGCCGCCATCACGGGTGAAGATGGCCGTGCCATTGGCGTACGGGTTGGCGTTGATGGTGTCGATGCCCTCCTGGTAGCCCGACACTCGCATGACCCCGAGCACGGGTCCGAAGATCTCGTCGGTGTAGCACGCCATCTCGGTCGTGATGTTGTCGAGCAAGGTGGGGTTGACGAAGTACCCGTCGGCGGGCAGGTTCTCGCGTCCGTCGATGACGATCGTTGCGCCTTCGCCCGGAGCTCCGTCGATG
>CALICC010000401.1 GCA_938049325.1 uncultured Ilumatobacter sp.
CAGACCGTTGTGGTTGTCGAACCCGCCCATCGATACGAAGAAGACCTGCCGTCGCACGCCCAGCGTGTCTCGGCCGGCAGCGATCAGCTTCGCCACCATCTTCAACTGACTCATGGCCCGGTCGAGGTCGGTATTGCCCGACTCGCCCGGGAACAGCGCGTCGAAGTCGTACTGAGCTTCCGCGGTCGACACTGCACCAGTGAGATCGTCAGCGGCATCGAGCGCCCGTCGCGACACGGTCGAGTATGTCGACGGGAACGCCCCCGACGATTGCAGCTCCATGATCTCGCGGACACCAGCGGTGGCTGCGTCGTAGTAAAAGGTGTCGTCGCGCAGTTGTGTGACTCCTCGGCTCGACACCTGATACTGGAAGGCCTCTCGACCGGTCATCATGACCGCATTGCCGGCGACTGAGACGCACGTGAAGGTCGATGATGCGTTGCTGTCGAGGAGCAGGTCGCCGATGCGACCGCCCCAACCGCTCGTCGCGCCTTCGGGAGATGACGATTGCCAGTACGACTGTTGGTCGTTGTGGGAGAAGAGTTGAGGTGGTCGGTTCGTTCGGTTCTCGTATCCGTTCTTGTCGATCGGGCGGATGAGCGTGCCGATGTTGGGCAGGATTGCGAGCGAGCCTTCGTCGAAGAGCTGCTTGAGGCCCGCCATCTCCGGCGCGAAACCGAAGGTTCCTGCTCCGCTGAACCCGTCGAGCGGAGAGATCGGCAGGATGGAGCCGAGCGGGCGCGCGATGTCGCCACGGGCTGCGGTGTATGCGGCGTAGCTAGTCGAATCGTTTGGAATGAAGGTGTCGTAGTGGTCGTTGCCGCCGTACATGAACAGGCAGACCAGCGCGCGGTAGTCATACCCTGGGGGTGCTGCTTGGGCCAGACCGGCGAGGTCGAGGGCCCAGGGGGCAGCGAAGCCGGCTCCGGCCACGACGGCCGAACGCCGGAGGAATTCCCGGCGAGAGTGTGGTCCGAGCATGTCAGCGCTCCCAGAGAAAGTCGGTCGAGGCAATGATCATCGTTGCAGCGCCGATGACCCGGTCATGGTGGACGCGCTCTCGCCGGCGGACGTGGTAGTCCTCCGTTCGGTCAGGGTCGTAGCCCTCGTCGAACACCTCCGTGACTCGCCGGATCACGATGTTGCGCACCGCAGAGGACAGGCCTTGCGGGCAGAGCCGAGCAGCGAGTTCGTCCACCAGTGCACCTGCCTGCGACGTCGACACCGACCGCGTGGCGATCAACGCGAGGAGGTCGTCGATGTCGAACTCGACCTCGGCTCGGAACTCGTTCGGCTCGTCACGATTGAACGTGCGGCCAGGTGGCCGGTGCAGGAACCTGGCGACGTAGTTCACCCAGCCGATGGCGGTGGTCTCGTTCGCGATCTGCATCTCGGGCGAGGTCAAGCTGGCGTCGCTCAATGGCGACTGCGGTGGGACGTACCCTGGCCGGTAGAAGTTGAACACCGAGTTCGCGTCGTACGGTTGCTGACCGAGTTCAGTGGCGGAATCGCCGAGGTCGCCGATGAACCACGGCGAGCGAGACATCCCGACATTGAGGGCTCGCGTGACCACGGTGAACCGCAGCACCGGCTCGCGAACCTTGCCCGACGTGGCGGCCGGGTTCGTTCGCCAGGCATCGTCGTCGACCAAGATCGCTCGGACGACCGCCGCGAGATTTCCTCGTGTCCCCGTGCCGTCGTCGGCGAACACGGCGGCTACCCGACCGACATATCCCGCGGATGGGTTCGATGTCACGAGCCGCTGGATCAATTGGTGGGAGATGAACGGGCCCACGTTCGGATGCGCCGCCAACGTGTCGAGTGCGATGGCAAGGCTCTCGTCGAGCGTCCTGGTGTCGCTGGCGGGGATCGTCGTGCCGAGGAACCGCTTCTCGCCGGTCTCGTGCTGATCTGCGGCGAAGTCGCCGTCTGAGATCATCGGAAGCCGGTAGCGGTTCGGATCGTCGTTGATCGCCTCGGCTTCGAAGCCGGTGAACACACGTGCGAGTCCGAGGATGTCGTCGTTGTCGTACGTCGGGATCGGGTTGCCGCCAGCGTCGAGGCGGCGCGTCCCGTTCTGGCGCAACTCCCAGAGGCCGATCGAGAACAACTGCATGATCTCGCGGGCGTAGTTCTCGTCGGGCACGGTCCCGCGGCGGTCGTTGGCCCGCCGGTTTCGCTCATAGGTGAGATAGCGACCCATGGCCGCGGAGCGAGTCACGGCTTCGATCAGCGTGCGATAGGTCCCGAAGCAGTTCGCTTCGAGGAGGTCGGCGTAAACCGCCACGTCGCGATCGCTCAGTTCCTGATCGGAGACGACCAGGATCTGGGACAGCGCATAGGCGACTCGCTTGCGCAACTGGTCGGGGTCGGACAGAAAGCTCTGCCAGGTCGACTGGTTGAACCCGAGGTCGTCGAGGCGCCGTTGGTGATGCGTTCTCGTCGGGGTCAGGGCGAACTGCTCGTCGAACCAGCTGTCGATCCCAATGGAGATCAGTCGGTCGACTTCGGCGGGAGTGCCTCCAAAGCTGGCGCGCTGAAGAAACCGCACTGCGTCGGCGCGTGTCAGAGTTGTGGGAGGCGCCTCGAGGAGCGTCATGTCGGGTTGTCGGCCTGTCTCGCCC
>CALICC010000402.1 GCA_938049325.1 uncultured Ilumatobacter sp.
TCGCTACACGCGTGGGCGATCGCATCGGCGTCGCTGTGGCCTTCGAGACCGCGCTCGTCGGGAAACTCGATTCCCGCCAAGACGAGCCTGCGCTCAGGATCGTCGGAGAATCGGTGAGTGTCGAAGCCCTGCCCGACACGAACGTCAGCTGCCGAGAGCGTCATCGCGCACCGCCCTTGTTCGTCTCGCGTTCCGTCAGGCGACGTTCGACCCACTCCAGGTCAGCGGGCTCGGTGATCTTGCGGTTGTCGACGTCGCCGTCGACCACCACCACCCGCCCGCCGGCCGACTCGACGAGCGCCGCGTCATCTGTTGCATCACCTGCGTCGGCATGAGCGGCTCGCAGCCGGTCCGCGCGAAAAGCTTGCGGCGTTTGGACAGCGACGAGCGTCGACCGATCGGGAGTATCGATCACGACGCCGAGATGACCATCTCCCGCGTCGGTCATGCGATCGAGGACCTTGACCGTGTCGGTCACCGCAACGCCCGGAATCGCCGCGTCCGCGCCGTTGCGTACCGCCTCGATCACGCGCGCATAGATGCCCGCCGTGGCGAGCGGTCGCGCTGCATCATGGACGCAGATCACCTGTGCATGCTCGGGAACACGGGCGAGCCCTGCGCGAACCGACTCGCTGCGAGTGGCACCGCCGGCGACCGCACCTTCGCGTTCGGCATCCGACCCCGGCACCACGATCACGACACCATCGGAGCACTGACGGGCCATCGCCGTCGACCAGTCGATGACGCGTTGACCGCTGACCAACTCGTACTGCTTGAGCTTGCCGAAGCGTTGCCCACTCCCACCGCCGACAACGATCGTCCAGACCTCGTCGACGTTTCGTTCGACGCCGTTTCTTTCCCCGGCGGGGCGGACATGCGAAATTTCATTCACTGATGTTCGATCACCAGGGGTTTCGCTGCACACCACACGCTCGGAGGGTAGTACCGTGACGGGCGTCATGGCCCACGAAGAGACACTCTCCCGAACCGACTTCTTCGCTGACGCGAGCCCCGACGTGTTGGCCAGCGTGGCCGCCGCCGGGCAAGAGCGCCACCTCATCCGAGGTGACGTCTTGTTCAACGAAGGCGATCCGCCCGAATCCATCTATCTCGTACTTCGTGGGCGCCTCGCCATCGCGATCTCCAATCCGATCGACCGCCGCGAGAGCGTCGTCGCGCTCATGGAGTCGGATGATCTATTCGGCGAGATGAGCATGCTCGACGACCGTCCTCGGTCGGCCATGGCGCGTGCGCTCGAGCCGACCACCGTGCTCGAGATTCCGTTCGCGCCCGTGCTCGCCATGTTCGATCAGCATCCGAAACTGCTGTGGAACGTGGCGCGCCTTCTGGCGCAACGCATCCGCGTCACCGACGAGGCACTCGCCGACTCAGTGTTCCTCGACGTGACCGGACGAACCGCGAAACGCCTCCTCGAACTCGCGGACGGCGAAGACAGCTTCACGCTCCCCGTGACTCAGGAAGAACTCGCCGGCATGGTCGGCGCATCGCGCGAACGAGTCAACAAGGCAATCGCGAGCTTCATCCGGCTGGGATGGCTCGAGCAGCAGGACCGGACCTACCGCATCACGCAACGCGACCGGCTCGAACTCCGCGCTCGCTGAGCGCCCAAGCGTCCTAGACGTCGCGGCGGTTGTTGGCCACCATCGCGACGCCGACGAGCACAGCGACGACCACACCGAAGTAGAGACCGCCACCGACGCGTCCGTTCGCGAAGTCCTCAGCGTCGCGAGCGATCAGCGCAAGGCTCGACTGGTACGGCAGGAATTTGATCGGCTCGTCCTGACCCGCGATCGCGAGCGCCGCCGCGATGACGTTCTCGATCACGATCGGCCACAGAATCGCCACCGCCACCGCTGCGGGCGAGTTGCGGATCAGCAGTCCGAGGCCGTAACCGAACATGGCGAGCAGCACGAACAGCATCGGGATGCCGAGGAGCACCTGCATCGTCCCGTCATCGGCGAAGTAGGCAAGGTCCTCAGCACCGCGTGCCTTCAGCAAGGTGGCGCCGGCGAGGTACGCGATCACACCGACCAAGAGACCGATCACCGCAGCGCTCACCGCCAGGACGAGCGCCTTGGCGACGAACACGTTGATGCGCTTCGGTGTCGCCACGAGCGTTGGCCTGATGGTGCCGTAACCGAACTCCGACGAGACACTGAGCACGGCCACGACGCTCACCAACAAGCCCGCGAGAATTGACGCCACGCCAGCAACTTCAGCGAGCTCGACACTGGGTGAATCGAAGACATCGGTCTCGGCGCTTCCGAAGATGCCCACGAGCATCAGCACGCCGATGACGAAGATCGCGCCGCCAAGGATCAGCCCGATGTGCAGACGGATGGTGCGGAGCTTGAAGAATTCCGAACGCAGCAGATTGATCATGCCGAACCTCCGGCGAGAGGTGGCTGGGAAGGCGACGATTGCGGTGGCGGCGGCTGTTGTGGCGGGCCAGGTTGCGGCGGCATCTGCTGCGGCGGACCGGGCTGCGGCGGCGGCTGTTGCTGCGGTGGCTGCTGCTGCGGTGGCTGCTGCTGCGGTGGCTGCTGCTGCGGTGGCGGGGCGCCACCAACCGACCCCGAGCGATACTCCTGAACACTGGCCGTCGCCTTCAGGAACGCATCTTCGAGCGACGACCGCTCGACGGTGAGTTCGTGCAAGACCACGTTGTTCGCGTTGGCCAACTCGCCCACTTGCTCTGGGGTGATGTTCCGGACCATCGCCCCATCACTAGGCGCAGCCGGGTCGAGCGGAGCAGCAACACCACCAGCGGCCTGCATTGCATCGACGAGCAGAGCGAGCTGCGGTGTCTTCACCCGAACCCACATGTCGGAGTGCACGTCGGCGAATTCACCAACCGTGCCTTGCTGCACGAGTCGGCCCTGGCCGATGACCACGAGATCGGTCGCCATCAGCGCCATTTCCGACAAGAGGTGACTCGACACCAACACCGATCTTCCCTCGGCGGCGAGGCCCGTGAGCACGTCACGAATCCAACGAATTCCTTCCGGGTCGAGACCGTTCGCCGGCTCGTCGAGGATGATCGTCTTGGGGTCACCGAGCATCACGCCGGCAAGACCGAGCCGCTGCTTCATGCCGAGCGAATACCCCTTCACTCGCCTGTTCGCGGCCTCGGTCAGCCCGACGAGTTCGAGCACCGCATCCACGCGCGCACTGTCGATGCCGTTTGCCATTGCCATCCAGCGAAGGTGGTTGCGGCCGGTTCGCGCCGGATGGACGTAGCTCGCGTCGAGGAGCGCACCCACTTCGAACAGCGGATTCTCGATCTCAGCGAAGCGGCGACCGTTGAATCGAGCCTCACCACCTTGCGCGTTGTCGAGGCCGAGCATGCAGCGCATGGTGGTGCTCTTGCCCGAACCGTTCGGCCCGAGGAAGCCGGTCACGCGGCCCGGGTGAACGTCGAAACTGAGGTCGTTCACCGCCACGACGTTGCCGAATGTCTTGGTGATGTTGCGTACCTCGATCACCCCCTCACCGTAGGTCACTCAGCAACCCCCACAGTGGTCGTGTCGCACGGAACGCCAAAATTCCCCGCACCATCTGGATGCGCGTGAGGTGAACTCATATTGACGATCGTCGATATATGAAGTATGATGCCCTCATGCGTTTGCAACTGGCTCTCAACGTTCACGACCTCGACGAAGCCGTCGACTTCTACTCGAAGATGTTCGACACATGTCCGGCCAAGACCCGGCCCGGCTATGCGAACTACGAGATCGCAAACCCGCCGCTCAAACTGGTGTTGTTCGAAGACCCGACGGCGCCGCGCGATGCGACGTTCCACCATCTGAACCATCTCGGGGTGGAAGTCACCTCCA
>CALICC010000403.1 GCA_938049325.1 uncultured Ilumatobacter sp.
GGTGAAGTCGTAGTCGACCAGTGCGTCGAAGTGCTCTTCGAGCAGCCGGATCACGGCGAAGGCGGTCCAGGTGGGAACGAGGGCCTGGCCCTTCTTCCACACGTACCCGCGGTCTTGCACCGTCTGGATGATCGAGGCCCAGGTTGACGGGCGGCCGATGCGGAGCTCTTCGAGCTTCTTGACCAGCGACGCTTCGGAGTAGCGCGCGGGTGGCGACGTGGTGTGTCCGACCGGCGTGATCGATTCGGTCGGCACGGTGTCGCCAACGGTCAGCGCCGGGAGCAGTGCTTCCTTGTCGGCGTCGTCGTCACCCCGCTCTTCTTTCGATGCGACGTAGACGGCGCGGTAGCCGGGAAAGGTGATCGTGGTGCCCGATGCCGAGAACTCGCACTCGACGATTTCGCCGGTGGTGCGGTCGGTAGCGGGGGCGGTGAGACGCACGCTGACGGTGACACCGGTGGCGTCGGCCATCTGCGATGCGAGGGTGCGCTGCCAGATCAGACGGTAGAGCGCGAGCTCCTGGCTGTTGATCTCACCGGCGACGGCATCGGGGGAGCGGTACGGCGTGGTCGGACGGATTGCCTCGTGTGCGTCTTGGCCCTGCGTCTTCTTCTTGTACTGCTTCGGCGCAGCGTTCAAGTACTTCGATCCGTACTCGCTCGTGACCGCGTCACGCGTTGCGTTCATTGCCTCGTCGGACAAGATCACGTCGTCGGTACGCATGTAGGTAATGAAGCCGCGCTCGTACAGACCTTGGGCCACACGCATGACCTGGCTGGACGACAGCCGCAGCTTGCGACCGCCTTCCTGCTGCAGCGTCGAGGTCATGAACGGTGCTTTGGGCGATGAGCGGTACGGCTTGTCCTCGACCGAGCTGACGGTGAAGTCGGAGTCGCCGAGACTGTCGGCGAGCCCGCGGGCGCGTGCCTCGTTGAGCACGGTCACCTTGTCGGATGCCTGACCTTTGGCGTCGAAGTCCTTACCAGTCGCGACGCGGGCGCCGGCGACCGACAGCAGCTTGGCGTCGAACGACGGGTCGCTGGCGGTGACGACGTCGATGTCCCAGTAGTCGGCGGTGATGTACGCGATGCGTTCGCGTTCGCGCTGGACGATGAGGCGAACGGTCGGCGACTGCACACGCCCGGCCGACAAGCCACGGTTCACGCGGCGCCACAACACCGGCGACACTTCGTAGCCGTAGAGGCGGTCGAGGATGCGGCGCGTTTCGGCGGCGTCGACCATGCCGTAGTCGATGCCGCGCGGGTTGGCCACGGCGTGATCGATGGCCGACTTGGTGATCTCGTGGAACACCATCCGCTTGACCGGCACCTTCGGCTTCAGGTACTCGAGCAAGTGCCAGGAAATGGCCTCTCCCTCGCGGTCTTCATCGGTTGCGAGATAGAGCTCCGAGGCGTCTTTCAGTGCTGACTTGAGTTCTTTGACGACCGTCTTGCCGCGTTCGGTGAGCTCGTAGGTGGGCTTGAAACCGTTCTCGGTGTCGATGTTCAGACCCTTCGACGGCAGGTCGGACACGTGGCCCACCGAGGCGCGCACGTCGTAGTCGCTGCCGAGCAACTTCGAGAGTGTTTTTGCCTTTGCTGGGGATTCGACGACGACGAGTGGCTTCGACATCTCTGCCTTTCCGGTCCGACCAAGTTTCCGGTGACGATACGGGAATGTCTCCGAATCGGGCGGATCTTCGACTTCGGACATCCACGTTGACACGACTGGAGGCGCTTCGAGGGTGGTCGTACACTTCGGCGGTGGACGGGGACTCGATCTTGCCGGGCGACCCGCTCGACGACAGCCCCTGGCGCCCGAACAGCGGGGTTGCATTCGAACCGCAACCCGTCCTCGCAACGCTCGCTTCGCCGGAAGAATCTCCGGCCGACGGCGCTGACGCGAACCCGCCTGACCAACGCCGCGAGCCGGCGCGTCGCAATCGGACTCTGATCGGGTTCGGCGTGGCAGCGCTCGTGATCTTGATCCCGCTTGCAGCCACGCTGGCTGGTCGCGGATCCGACGTCGTCGACCCGGTCGGGGCGATCGGCCCGCGTGCGGGCAGCTTCGACGGACCCGACTTTCACTCAGAAGTTCGAGACGCGATCGGTCGTGACGTGGCGCTGGCCCGCGGTGATGCTCCGCTCGTCACGCCGACTGGCGTCTGCGCGCCTCGACGATTGCCGGACTCGGTCGACTTGTTGTGGCGGACTGACTTCCCGGCTCGTGCGATCAATTCGCCCGTGTACGTCGGGAAGGAGTCGGTCTTCGTCATCGTGCACCCGATCGCGACGCTCAGCGTCGATGTGCCGTCCGCGCTGGTGGCGCTCGGGATCGATGATGGTCAGGAACGGTGGCGCGTCGATCTGGATCGCGGCAGTGTCGGCCAGCGACTCGCCGGTGTGGTCGAGGGAGTCATGATCGTCGACGACATCCCTGCGTCGACGTCTGGTGACAGACGGTTCGCCGGTGTCGACGTCGAGACCGGGGAGCTGCTCTGGAACAACTCCGTTCCCGCTCAAGACGATGTGGTGGTCGATGAGGAAGCTGGCCTCCTCGTGGTGCTCGACCTGACACCTGACCCGGATGCCGGCCCCGGTGACCTTGGCACGGTGACGGTTCTCGATCCGCGTTCGGGTCGGATGCGGCTCGTGAACGGCGGCGACCTACTCGGCCTCGGCGGCGACGGCCAGGTCGTCACCCGGCTGGGTGCCAAAGTGATCCTCGATGACGGACTGCTTGCGTCGGCGGTCGAGACGAACGTGATCGGTCTCGTCGAGTCATCGGCGCCTTCCGTCGTGGTCGCGGGAGAGACGATCGTGACCTATGACGGTGACCCCGCCACGCTCGACGTGCGACCCGTGTCGGCTCTTCCCGGCTTCCTGGCCACCGCCGTGCCGCTCACCGGGTCGGGCGCGCTCACACCGCCCCGATCCGTCTTCGGCATCAGCCCGCTCGCTGACGACTCGGTGATCGTCGCGGGAGACGGCGCGCTGCACGGCGCGAGCATCGGGCCGTCGAATGTCGAGATCAGGTGGAGGGTCGACGGCATCCTCGTGGCAGACGCGCCGAGCGACCGTGGCCGCTCGTTGCTCGTCGCGAGCGAAGGTGGTGCGGTTCGCAGCGTGGTCGACGCGTCGACCGGTCGAAGCGTCGTCGAAATCTCGGTCGGATCCGGGTCCAGCACCATTGTCGACTTGCCCGCGAACGGCGTGTTGATGCAGGGGAGAGGCGGTGCAGGTTCGCGCCGATTCGCGCTCGATCTCGACGGTCGCGAGCTGTGGTCGTTGCCCGGGAGCGGTCGCCTCGGAGTCGGCACCGGCCTCGTCGTCGACGTGACCTCGTCAACCGACGGGCTCGTCACCGTCAGCGCCTACGGCGATGAACCGGCACAACGCGCAGCCTCCGCGAGCGCATGTGG
>CALICC010000404.1 GCA_938049325.1 uncultured Ilumatobacter sp.
GCGACCACACCGAGGTCGTGCGTGATCAAGACGATGGCCGCACCGACGCGCTCCTTCATCTCGATCAGCGTCTCGAGCACCTGAGCCTGCACGGTCACGTCGAGTGCTGTGGTCGGCTCGTCGGCGATGATCACGTCGGGATTGTTGATGATCGCCATGGCGATCATCACGCGCTGACGCATGCCACCGGAGAATTCGTGAGGGTACGACTTCGACCGCTTGCGAGCCTGCGGGATACCGACGATGTCGAGCATCTCGATCGCTTGCTCCATCGCTGCCTTCGGGGCGATCCGGTTGTGTGCGAGCACCGCTTCGGACAGTTGACGACCGATCGTGTGCACGGGGTTGAGCGACGTCATCGGGTCCTGGAAGATCATGGAGATCTTGCGCCCGCGAAATCCACGCACTTCGCGATCTGGCCGACCCAGCAGTTCCTCGCCGAGGTAGTACGCCTGTCCGCTGATGCGGGCCGTCGCCGGCAACAAGCCCATGAGCGCCATCGACGACACCGACTTGCCACACCCAGACTCACCGACGATCGCGAACACCTCGTCGCGCTGCACCTCGTAGGAGACACCTCGGACCGCTTCGACCAGGCCATCTTCGGTCGGGAACGACACGCGCAGGTCCTCGACGCGCAACATCACCTCACTGGATTCGGCGTTACTCACTGGCGAACTCGTGTCTGCTTCGGGTCGAACGCATCACGCAGGCCGTCGCCGATGAAGTTGATGGTCAACGCGATCAAGATGATGAACACGCCAGGCCACCAGAACAACCAGGGGCGAACGTTGAATGACGTGCGATAGGTCTGCACCTGCTGACCGAGCGACTGGTCCGTCACGCCGAAGCCGAGAAAAGCCAGCGCCGCCTCGATCAGAATCGCTGCCGAGATGAGCAGCGTGGCCGACACGATGATCGATCCGATCACGTTCGGCATCATGTGCTTCCAGATGATGCGTCGATTCGAAGCACCCAACGCACGCGCCGCCTCGACGAACTCCTTTTCACGCAAGGACAGGAACTCGGCTCGGATCACTCGTGCAGTGGTCAACCAGGCGAGGCTGGCGATGAGCATTGCGCCGAACACCACACTTTCGTTGTCGTAGCGACGACCGACGACCGCAACGACGAGCAGCAACGGCACCGTGAACAGCACATCGACGATGCGCATCAGGACGGTGTCGATCTTGCCCCGGTAGTAGCCCGACAGTGCGCCCACGACTGCACCGATGGTCGTGGCGATGACTCCTGCCAACACAGCAACCGTGATGGAGCCCTGAGCACCCTTGAGCGTCACGGCGAAGTAGTCGCGGCCGATGTTGTCTTGGCCGAAGGGGTGCTGCCCCATCGCGAAGCCGTCGCCGTCGAGCCACGGGATCAAGTCGATCGTGGCCTGTCCGCGATTGACGACGGTGCCGCTCTTGTCGTATGGCAGATCCCAGAACCACAGGCCGGCGTATGACAGCACGATCATTCCGACCAGAACAGCGAGCGACCCCATCGCCAGACGGTGACGCAAGAACCGGCGCACCACCATCTGGAACTGCGATCGTGCCTCCACCGACATCCCGTCGGCATTCGGGTCGACACCCGAATTCATCCCGCCGGCACCCGCAGCAACAGACAGCTGCGCCTGCGCCGAACTCGCTCCTACGTTCATCGTCATCGGCGGATCCTCGGATCGAGATAGGCGTACAGAATGTCGGCAACCGCATTCAGCAACACGATCGACACGGCGACGACCACGAGGAAGCCCATCACGGGATATGGATCGACTTCGGCAACTCCGTCGATGAACAACCGCCCCATGCCCGACCAGCCGAAGACCGTTTCGGTGATGACGGCACCTTCGATCACGGTGGCGAAGCTGATCGTGACGACCGTCATCACCGGGATCAACGCCGTGCGGAAGGCATGACGCAGGATGACTTGCGACGCCGGCAGCCCCTTGGCCTTCGCCGTCCGGACATAGTCGGACTTCATCGTGTCGAGCATCGATGAGCGCGTGAAACGCATGAACGTCGCGAACCCGATCAGCGCGAGCGCCAACGATGGCAGGATCTGGTGACCGGCGTAGTCGACCATGCGCTCCCAGAATGTGCCGGTCAGGTTGGGAGTCTGGGGACCGACGGTGCCGATCGTGCGACCCGGCGCCCAGGCGGACACGAACTCATCGACGAGGATCACACCAGCCACCCCCAGGCTCGACAGCGCCCCCGCACGCAGCGCAAGCCGCCGATCGATTTCGCCGCCGATCGCCGCGCCCACGAGCGACCCGGTGCCCAACGTCAGCACCAGCAGGATGAACATCTGGGTCCAATTCGGATTGGAGATCCACGACGAGAAGATGCTGGCACCGATGAGACCGATGCCCGCAGCTGCAAGGCCGCTCAACAGGACGCGGGTGGTCGACAACGGAGCGAAGATTGCCGCAGCCCCGACACCGACAGCAGCAGCAGCCACAGTGATGGCGATCGGTGACAGGCCGGGATTCACCATCCAATCGGTCGCATCGATGATGAGGAGCGCAACGAGCGCCACAGCGCCTGCGCCGACGCCTGCGGCGATTTTGCGTGGCCAGCGGCCGCCGGCGAGTCCGCCGACGAACAGGGCTGCGATCGCCGTCATGAGCGCAATGCCGGTGGTCGATAGCCCGGGTTGCTCGAGGTAGTCGTTGTACTTGATCGCCCCGAACTCCTTGAGGAGCACGGCAACCCAGAACACCGGGAGCGAGAAGAAGAGAAAGGCGGCGAACGTCGCCGAGTAGTCGACGGCGCTGTATTGGCGCACAGCGGTGATGATGCCGAACACGATGCCGACCGCAATCGACAACGCCGTCGCCAAGATCACCAAACGGAACGTGGACTGCGTGGCTTGCCACAGCAGCGTCGACACGTTCTGGCCTTCGCGGTTCTGACCGAAGTCGCCCGATAGCAGGCCGGTCAGCCAGTCCCAGTAGCGCTCCCAGCCAGAGTCGTTGAGACGGAGTCGTTGGCGGCGCGCTGCAATGAGCTGGTCCACATTGGGGTTGGTCGACGTGCGCAGGTCGAACAACGGGTCACCGGAGTTGATGACGAGGAAGAACATCAACCCGCTCGATGCCAAAAGGATCGGGATCGAGACGAGGAAGCGTCGGAGAATGAAGAAGAACATCGTGCTGAAGAGCGTGAGTCGGGTGGGG
>CALICC010000405.1 GCA_938049325.1 uncultured Ilumatobacter sp.
GAACAGCGCAGTCCGCGGCAGCGGGGTGTCGAGCGACCCGAGCAACCCGATGGCCTCTTCGAGGTTGAGGCCGGTCTGCGCGACGATCCGTTGGAAGAGGTCGCTGTCGAACCCGCCTGACCGCAGCGACATCGCAACGAACGCGCCGATGCCGCCGAGCACAACTGCGGCGACCCCTCCGAGGGTTCGCAGCCGCGGGGCGTCGCCCAGCGTGCCGGTCCACACACGGCGCACGATGTCGCCGAGCAACGGCACCAACGGGGTGAGGAACAGCAACTTTGCAGACGCCGTATCGGACGCCGACGCCCACGCGAGGGTCGCGAACGACGAGGCCGCGATCAGCGCGAGCGGGCCGACACCAAGGCGCCGGACGAGCGACCGCAGGTCGACGATGCCGACCGCGGCACAGATGCCGACGATGACCGCCGCCCAGATCATCCCGTCGCGCCGCGGGAGCACCGCGGCTGCCCACCCGGCAGCAACCGTCCACGCCGTCGACCGGTCCAGTCGAAGCGTCGGCTCGACGTCAACTTCCGGATCAGCACCGAGCAGCGCAACCCACAGCGCGAGGCCGCCAGCGATGACCAAACCCGACGGGTTGACCACGATCACTGAGAACCAAGCCATCGGCGTGATGGCGAGCGCCGTACCGGCGAGCGCCTCGGGTCCTCGCCGACGTGCGAGAACCAACGCTGCTGCGAACAGCCCGATCGGCAGTATCGAATCGAACACGCGAGCCATCTGATTCCCGATCGCAGCCGGGAACAACGTACCGACGCCAGGGGCGAGGTGGCCCCACACGGGGTATTCCCACGACCTCGTCACCAGTTGTGCGTCGCCCGTAGGCCGAGGGATCGATGTCGCACAATTTGCGGGTTGCTCCTCGATCAACGCGAAGCAGGTGTGGTTCGGATGACCGACCCACGCGGGCAGATCGAAGACCTGCCCGTCGAGTTGTCCGCGCACCAGTGCAGCCCCGCGAATCGTGTGCGCGGGCTCGTCTGGGCCGGCCGACGGTGCGGTTCCGAGAATCCAGATCGCAGCGAGCGACCCGAGCAGAGCCAGTACCACGATGAGGGGACGACGGCTGGGCCGCCGCTGGGGCTCATCGGTCACGTGGATGAGGTTACCGAGCGCAGTAGCGTCGAGGATCGCATGTCGCTCCGGACTGCGGTCGCGCACCGCAACCTCCTGTATCTCCTCTCGTTGAAGGAGCTGCGAACCCGCTACCGCAAGTCGGTTCTCGGGTGGGCTTGGAGCTTGCTGAACCCGATCAGCCAGATGATCATCTTCACGATCATCTTCCGATACGTGTTCCAGCGGCCTGATCCCGTGGGAGATCCGAGCGGCCTCGAGACGTTCCCGCTCTACTTCCTGGCCGGTCTGCTCCCGTTTCAGTTCTTCTCGATCTCGGTGACCGCCGCGATCGCGTCGGTCGAGGGCGGCGCGTCGCTCATCAAGAAGGTGGCGTTTCCACACGAACACCTCGTGTTGTCGATCATCGTGGCGCAGTTCGTGACCTTGCTGATCGAACTGGCAGTGCTGAGCGTGGCGTTCTTGCTGTTCGGTCACATGGTGCTGCCGTGGCTGGCGCCGATGCTGCTCCTGATGTGCTTGGTTGCGATGTTCACGATCGGGGTCGCGCTGATGCTGTCCGCGGCGAACGTGTTCTTCCACGACATCAACTATCTCTGGGGCATCGTCGCGCAACTCCTGTTCTATTCGAGCCCGATCATCTTCGTTGCCGAAGAGATCCAGATCGCTTGGCTACGTGCGATCACGAACTACGGCCCGACCGGCAGCTTCGTCCGTGCAGCGCAAGAGATCATGTACGACGGCCAGATGCCGAGCCTGGCCCGATGGGCTCAGGTCGCGTTCTATTCGATCGTCATGTTCGCGCTCGGCTCGTGGACCTTCAACCGGCTGTCGCCGAGATTCGCGGAGGAACTCTGATGTCGTTACTCGGACGAGTCAACGCCACCGACGAAGCGGCCGGCAGCGACGACGTGGCGCTCCGCGTCGATCACGTGTCCAAGACGTTCCGCGTCCATCACGAGCGAGCGAACTCACTGAAAGCCTTCGTGGCGAGCGGCGGCCGCAACCGGTATGACGACTTCTACGCGCTGCGCGATGTGTCGCTCGAGGTACGCACCGGCGAGGCACTCGGCATCATCGGCCACAACGGATCCGGCAAGTCCACGCTGTTGAAGTGCATGGCGCAGATCCTGACGCCGAACGAGGGCGAGATCGTCGTCAACAAGCGCATGGCCGCGCTCCTCGAGCTCGGCGCCGGGTTCCACCCCGAGTTGTCCGGCCGCGACAACGTGTTCCTCAACGCCGCAATCTTGGGCATGGCCCGCAAGGAGATCGAAGAACGCTTCGACGCGATCGTGGCGTTCTCGGGCCTCGAAGAGTTCATCGATTCCCCGGTCAAGACCTACTCGTCGGGCATGTACGTCCGACTCGCCTTTGCGGTCGCGATCAACGTCGACCCGGAACTGCTCCTCATCGACGAGATCCTGGCGGTGGGTGACGTCACGTTCCAGCAGAAGTGCATGGAGAAGTTCGTCGAGCTCCGCGAGCAGAACCGCACGCTCGTCCTGGTCACCCACGACACCGGCAGCGTTCGCCACTTCTGCGACCGAGCGATCTGGCTCGATCACGGCACCATCAAGGCCGACGGCAAGCCAGCCGACGTCATCGACGAATACACCGAGACGATGTTGGGCGCGGAAGAGACCAGCCAAGGTGGCGCCGTCCGCCGCGGCTCGGGCGAGATCTGGGTCGAGCGAGTCGAGTTGCTCGTCGACGGCGTCGCGGACGCCCCGGTGCGCACCGGCTCCAAGCTCACGATTCGGTTGCACTTCGACACGTCCGAAGTGGTGCCGAACCCGGTGTTCGCCGTACAGATCAGTCGCCTGGGGGGCGCGATGGTCTGCGCACCGTCGAGCCGCGACGGCGACGCTGTTCCCGAGTCGATCTCGGGCAAGGGAACCGTCGACATCGACGTCGCTGATCTTCCGCTGCTCCCCGGGCCGTTCGTGCTGCACTGCGAGGTCACCGGCTACGGGCGCCAGCACATCTACGACCACCTGCAGAACGCCGCCTCGTTCGACGTGTTGTCGGGCAACACCGACGAGGTCGACGGTTTGGTGACGTTGCGTCCGACGTGGCAGGTGACGGGCACCGGCGTGCACGGGAAGATCGACAAGCAGTGAACGAGCGAGCCGCTACCGAATCCCCCGTCGCGAAACGACTCGTGGTGGCGTTGGTCGCCGGCCTGGTCTGGCTCGTCGTGCTCGTCTTCGCCTGGGCACTCCAACCGCTGAGCGACAGCATGATCACGGGATACAACGAGCGAGAGAGCGGCGGATTCGACGCTGTCGTCGTCACGACCGAGTGCAACAACCTGTTCGCCTCCGAGGCGCGAGACTCAGCGGTGGCACTCCCCGAGTTCGACTTCGGATTCGACTTCCCACGGCCACCATGTGAGAAGACACAATCCGACGCGAGAGTGGCGTTCGCACTGAACATCGCGTTGCTGCTGGGGTTGCTGGCGGCGTGGATCTTTGCCTTCCGCGGATGGCGTGCCGACACGGCCGACACGGAGTCGGCCCTGCCCAGCGACGCCTCGACGACGTAGCTCCCAGAACGTCGACAGCGACGCGGAACGGCCCGCCCGGTTGATGACCGGACGGGCCGCTGCACGTGTGTCTTCAGCCCAGGTCATTCCCCCTGGGGATTGGTCGTCACTCTTCAGCCGGCGGTTCGACCGGAGTCGGCGGCGTCACCGCCGCAGTGACGTCGACCAGCAGGTCGGTCTCGGCCGAGGTGTAGATGCAGACGAGACCGTCGACACCGACCTCGGCAATCACGCCGTTCGACACCACGTCGTCGCCGACGTAGTTCACGTTCGAGGCGGTCGGCAGTTCGTCACCACAGGTGTAGACCGTGATGAAGCCTTCCGCACTCGGGCGAACCGCCGCGACGTTCAATACAACAGCGCTCGCCGTTTCCGGAACGCCACCACGGCCAGCGACGACGAGCTCGACGGTTGCTTCGGCCGCGACTCGACCTTCACCCTCGAAGAGACCGTCGACGGTCACGTTGTCGGGTCCGACACGAGTCTCGAGCAATCGGGCAGGTTCGATGCCGGTCGGTGCAGCTCCTGCCGGCACGTACGCGTTCACATCGGCGATCGCGTTCGTCTCGACGGAGGAGTAGATGCACACCACTCCGTTCGTGATCTCTGCGGTCACCGAGTTCGACGTGACGCTGTTTGCAGTGAAGTTCACCGTTGACGCCTGCGGCCGCTCCCCCTCACATGACCACACGGTGAAGAAGCCGTCCTCGGCCGGATTGATCGCACCCAGGTTAAGCACCACCGAGCCAGCGTCGTCGGGAACTCCGCCTCGGCCAGAAATCTCCAACACCAGGTCGGCGTCGGGTGTGATCGGACCTTCGCCCTCGAACCCGCCGTCGACGGTGATGTTCTCATCGCCGACGCGAGTGTCGAGCAGACGGCTCGGGTCGACCGCAGCGGGCGAGCCGCCCGCTGGGACTGCACTCAAGACGTCGGCGATGACGTGTGCTTCTGCACTCGTGTAGATGCACACCGTGCCCTCGTCGCCGACCTTGACGAGCACAGCATTCGACGAAGTGCTCTCGCCGAAGTTGATGCTCGATGCTTGCGGCAGGTCGATGCCACACGGATACAGCGTGGCAAAGCCTGCTTCGGAGGGATCGATGATGCCGATGTTCAACAGCACGGCCTCGGCGTCAGCGGGCACCCCACCGCGCTCGGTCACCTTCAGCTGGATCTCGCCCTCGGCGGCCAGTCGATCATCGCCGAGGAACTCGCCGTCGACGGTCATGTTGTCGTCGCCGGTGCGAGTCTCCAGCAGGCGACCCGGCTCCACCGCGACGATCGCCGGCGGAATCTCGTTCACCCGATCGGTACTCGGTGGGTCAACCGGCGAATTGGCCTCGAGGAACTCGATGAGCGCATCGATGTCCTGCGGACCGGGGACCCGGTCGGTCGGGACCACCTCAGCGAAGGTCTCGAAGTTGTCACCGCCATCGGCCAAGAAGTTGTTCGTGGCGACCTGGTATGTCGCAGCCGGGTCGATGTCGACATCGTCGAGCTTGACGTTGGTGACGTCGACGGCAACGCAGTCACCAGCTTCGTCGACGACCGTATTCAGGTCGTACGTGAGGCCGTCGGAGATTCCGAGATGCAGGATCGGACGGCTACTGCCGGCCGGCTGGCACTGCTCCTTGAGCACGCTGACGAGCTGTTCACCGGTCATCGGCAGCACGAACATCGTGTTGCCGAACGGCTGGAAGTTGAATGCTTCGCCGTACGTGACGACGCCGTCGCCTTCGCCAGCGTCAGATCCTTCGAAGACCAGATCGGAGCGCACTCCGCCTGGGTTCATCAACGCCAGCTGTGCGCCGAGCGATTGGGTTGCAGCGAGTTGAGCGTCTGCAACGAGGTTTCCTGCCGCTGACTCGACACCGCGATCGCTTCCGGTGGGGTCCCCGCCGCGAGTGATCGTGGCGGAGATCTCGCCGATTGGCTCGTCGCCGAGCTCTTCTGACAGTGGTGTCCACTTGTCGATCACCGCGGTGACGGCGGGATCGGGGGTGAGGTCGGCGTGCACGACCTCGTGGTTCTCGGCGGTCACCTCTGCACGCACGACTTCGCCGTTGACGTCGAGCGGCAGATTCAGCTCGGTGACGACGAGACCGAACGACTGAGCACTCGTGACCGAGCGCGGGTTGTCGTCGGGATCATCGATCACACAGTTGTACGGCAAGTGCGTGTGACCCGTGACGATCGCGTCGATCTCGGGATCGAGGTTCTCGGCGATCTCGACGATCGGACCGCTGATGCCTCGACACGTGTCGAGCTCCGCTGGATCGGTGATGCCACCCTCGTGCAGCAGCACGACGATCGCCTGGACATTCGGGT
>CALICC010000406.1 GCA_938049325.1 uncultured Ilumatobacter sp.
GTTCGGTCGTTGCCGGCCGGACCGGCGGCGCTGGCGATGAAACTCACGGCGGGACTCGGTGTGACGCCGTTCGCTCCGTATCACTGGATGATGTACTCGAAGTCGATGTGGTTCGACCTCGAACACCTCCACGACGAGCTCGGCTGGTCACCGACCTGGTCGACCGACGAGATGTTCGCCCAGAGCTACGACTGGTTCCTGGCCAACCGAGCCGACACCGATGACGCTGAAGCCTCTCACCATCGCCGCAGTTCGAAACAGGGCGTGCTGAAACTCGCCAAGCAGGTTTCGCGCTTCCTCCCACGAGCCGGCTGACGATGCTCGATCGGGCGCGGCGACACCAGACAGCGCTCTCCGTAGCGCTGCTCGGTCTGCTCGCGTACCTCCCCGCGTTGACGGCGTCGCCCGGCCGGATGCCGACCGACTCCAAGCTGTACGTCTACCTCAACCCCGGGCGCTTCATCGCCGACACGACCACGACGTTCGACCCGCGCCAATTCGCCGGCTGGGTCCCGCACCAACACATCGCGTATCTCTGGCCGACCGGGCCGTGGTTCTGGTTCTTCGAGACGCTCGGCGTGCCCGACTGGATTGCCCACCGACTCTGGATCGGCACCATCCTCTTCGCTGCTGGCTTGGGCGTCCGCTGGCTGGCACGAGTGCTCGGGTTCAGTCCACTCGCTGCGCTCACCGCGGCGCTCGTGTACCAACTCTCGCCGTACATCCTCCCGTACATCTCTCGTACCTCGGTACTTTTGCTCCCCTACGCCGGGCTCGGCTGGATCGTCGGGTGCACGGTGCTCGCGGCGCGCCGGGGAGGTTGGCGGTATCCGGCCGCGATTGCGCTGATCGTGTTCACGGTCGGTGCGGTCAACGCGACGGCACTCGCGATGGTGATCCCCGCACCGGTTCTGTGGCTCGTGCACACCGCATGGCAACGCTCGGTCACGATTCGCCAGGCGGTGATGGTCGCCGCCAAGACCGCATTGCTGTCGATCGCCGTGTCGCTGTGGTGGATCGTGATGCTGATGATCCAGGGGCGTCACGGTGCCGACGTGCTGGCGTTCTCCGAATCGTTGGAGTCGGTTTCGTTCACCTCGACCTCGACCGAGGTCAGCCGTGGGCTCGGTTACTGGCTGTTCTACGTTCGCGACGCCTACGCAGCGACCACCACCGCCTCACTCGACCATTTGGTTTCCGGCCGCACGGTGTTCGCCGGCTTCGTGGTGATCGCGATCGGTCTGCTGGGCATCACCGCCACACGCTGGGAGCACCGCCGGTTCGCCGCGCTGCTGTTCGGTGCCGGCGTCATTCTCGGCGTGGGCGTGCACCCCATCGACGACCCGTCCCCGCTCATGTCGTTGCTCGTCGGTGATGGCGAAGGTGGCCTGGCGCTTGCACTGCGCAGTAGCACGCGAGCGGTTCCGGTGATGCTGCTCGGTGTCGGACTCGGCGCTGCGGCGCTCGTGCAGACCATCGGTGCATCGTGGATCCATGGGCGGAGCCGTGTGCCACCGCGGGTACTGCGGGTCGGCATGGCGGCTGTGGTCGGCCTGACCGCGATCGTCGCACTTCCAGCGTTGCGCAACGGTGGTTTCGTCGACGAGGCGTTGGAGCGCGACCAAGCTCCGCCGCAGGCGTGGCTCGATGCCGCCGACGATCTCGATGCCCGGCCAGACGGCTTTCGCCTGCTGCAGGTGCCCGGCACCGAGTTCGGCGCATTCCAATGGGGCTATACCGTCGACCAGCCCCTGCCGGGTCTGACGGAGCGCCCGCTCGTCACGCGCGACCTGCTGCCGCTCGGCAGCCCCGCAGCGATGGATCTGGTGTTCGCCCTCGATGATCGCTTTCAGTCGGACACCATCGAACCTGCGGCCGTCGCGACCGTGTCGCGCCTGCTGGGTGTCGACACCGTGTGGGTGTCGGGTGACGTGTCGTTCGACCGCTTCCGGCTCGCGCGACCCGAAGTGGTCACCGACGAGATGACCTCGGCCGATGCAGCCGAGGCCGGACTACCGACGGTCACCGCCTACGGCGAACCGACGGTGATGAACAGCGTGATCCCGATGATCGACAACCGATCGCTGACCGACGGACGCATTGGGTCACCCATCGCGCCGGTCACACTGGTCGACGTCGCTGACCCGATTCCAACCGTTCGCGTCAAGGACACGGTCGTCGTGCTCGCGGGCAGCGGCGACGGCATCATCGACGCGTCCGCCGCCGGGCTGATCGATGGCACCGAAGCCATTCTCTATGCAGCCGCCGGCCCCACGCCCGATGGGCCATACCGCTTCGTGCTCACGGACTCAGCGCGCGACCGGGCTCATCACTGGCGGAGCTCGCAAGACGTCAGCGGCTTCACCGAGTCGGCGCTCGACGCGTCGGACGTCTTGCGGTTCGAGAGCGGCGATCAACGCCTCGATGTGCTGCCCGGAGCGACCGGCGACGACCAGACGGTCTCAGTTCAGGACGGACCCGTCACGGCTCGGGCGAGCAGCTATGGCGAGCGCTTCGCATACCTCCCAGAGCATCGACCGGCGAGGGCGATCGACGGCGATCCCACCACTGCGTGGATCGTTGCAGACCGAGCGCCGGCGATCGGTGAGTTCATCGAGCTCGCGATCGACACACCAATCGATTTCATCGACCTGTTGCAACCCGCCGCAAGCGAGACGGAACGGACGATCACCCTGGTTGACGTGTCGGTCAACGGGCTCCCAGCCATCTCCCATGTGCTCGACGAACGGTCGAGGACGGGCACAGGCCAACGGATCGAGATCGACTCGACCCTCATCGCGAGTGGCCAGGCGGCGCTCGGCGACGATCCGGCGCTGGTGACGATCACGATCACGGGCACCACGACCCCGCAACCGCCAATCGGTGAGGCGATCGGCGGCGTCGGCTTCGTAGAGATCGGCACCGGGCTCGAACCGACAGTTGAGTGGATCCGAACGCCCGTCAGCGAGATGGCCGCCATGGCCGAGGCCGACGGTGTCGACGTCGTGTTCACGCGGCTGCGCACCGAGCCGACGGATCGCTGGCGCGACGATCCCGAGCCCGCACTCGCCCGCCGGTTCGAACTCGGACGCGAGCTCGACGTCGACACGCAGGTCACCCTGCGCCTCGACCAGCGTCTCCATGGCCGGGCGTTGGCCGAGCTCCTCGGCGAGCCCGCGTTCGCCACCTCGAGTCTTCTGGGAGCTCCGAGCGCTCGCGGTGCCGCTGCGTTCGATGGCGACGCCTCGACAGCTTGGGTGACGAACTTCGACGATGCCGTCGGCGCAGCCGTCACGGTGCAAGGTTCAGGAACCGCCACGCAGCTCACGATCGCTCAGCCGGCCGGCGACTTCTCCCCCATCACGACGCTGCGCGTCTCCGACCCTGCGGGCGCCTTCGACATCGAGGTCGTGGCCGGCAGCGAACCGGTCATCGCGCTGCCGCGACCCATCGATCTCGCGAGCGTCAGCCTTGAGATTCTGACGATCGAGGAGCGGTTCACGCAGAATCGCCGCTTCAACGAACCGACGGTGTTGCCCGCTGCGATTTCCGAGGTTCGTTTCGACGACGAGTCCCCGACCATCCGGCCAAGCGACCGGCTTGGCACCGACTGCTCCGACCGTTTCCTCGAACTCGACGGCACGCCGGTTTCGCTCCGCTTCGACATCGCAACGCTCGACGCGTTGGCGGGCGACCCGATCGACGCCCAGGTCTGTTCCGCGCCGTCGCTCAGCGCCGGCACACATGAATTGCTCAGCCAGCCTGGAGCGACAACGGGCTTCCACGTCGATCGCGTGGTGTTCTCAGAACGAGTGGGGACTCGGGGAACCACAAGCGAGGTCGACCCGACCGAGCCGATCGTCGTCGAGTCATCGTCGCGGCATCGCGTCGTCGAGATCCCGCCGTGTCCGAACGGTTGCTGGCTCGTGCACGGCGAAGGGTTCAACCCGGCGTGGCGAGCGTCGATCGAAGGTGTCACCGCCGGCGAGCCGACGTTGATCGACGGCAACGCAAACGGATGGTGGATCCCGCCAACAACCGAGCCAACGCGAGCCGAGATCACATGGCCGGTACAGCGACAACTGAACATCGCGTTCGTCCTCACGCTGCTCGCCCTCGCTGCGTGTGTTGCACTCATCGTACGTGGCCGCCGTCGCAGCGATGAGCCCGAAACTGAAGCCCTGGCGCTGCACACGGACCAAGAAGCGGCGACGACACGCTCTCAGTTCATCGCTGGTGTCGTCACTGCGTTCGGTGCTGGCCTCTTCATCAGCTGGCCCTGGATGGTCGCCGTCGGTGTCGTGTGGGTTGTTGCCACGCTCATCAAGCGTCCGGCAATGGTCGGTTTCGTCGGTGTGGCGATCGTGGCGGGTGCGGGACTCGTCGTCACGTCCGTGGTCCGCGACGAGCGGCCGTTCCCAGACGCTGGTTGGCCCGTTCGATTCGAGTGGCTTCACGGCTGGACGCTGCTCGGTGTTGTGTTGGTCGTCGGCTCGACATTGCTGAGCGGCGGCACGCGCACGCCGCAGGACGAAGCGTGACCGTCGCTGAGACCCGCGTTTCGGCGCTCGAGTATCGGCCCGCACTCGATGGGTTGCGTGCGTATGCCGTCCTGAGCGTGGTGCTGTTCCACGCCGGCGCCACGTCGAGCTTGCCCGGCCTCGCACCGGGCGGTTTCCTCGGGGTGTCGGTGTTCTTCACGCTGTCGGGGTACTTGGTCACCACGCTGCTGATCCGGCGGTCGTCGTCGCCCGAAGGACTCGATCTGGGAACGTTCTGGGCCCGTCGGATCCGCCGTCTGGCACCCGTGTCGATCGCGGTTGTACTGCTGACGGTGCTGCTCGCCAGTCAGTTCTGGCCCGGCATGCAGGCAGGCGACGCCGCTGCCGGCCTGTTCGGCTACTCCAACTGGAATGTGATCGCTCAAGGCGAGGACGAACTGCTGCGCACGATCGTCGGGCCGCTCGGTCCCTATTGGTCGCTCGCCGTGGAAGAACAGTTCTACGTGTTGCTCACGGTTGCGGTCGTGCTCGCCTGGCGAACATCGCGCCCGATCCGGACGCTGTCGATCGTCGTGGCTGTCGGCTGGCTGATTTCTCTCGCGGTCCAAGTGTTCACGACGGGTCCGCAGTTCCGGCTCGAATTCGGGACCGACAGTCGAGGGAGCGAGTTGCTCGCCGGCTGCGGGCTTGCCCTGCTGCTGCACGTGCGTCCGGAGCTGATCGCTCGCCACGCTCGACGACTCGCTGTCGCCGGCCCGCTCGTCGCCATCGGCCTCGTCGGGTTGGTCGCCACGACCGACTACGACCCGCCGTGGCTCCTGCGCGGCGGGTACTCCGCTATCTCGATTGCGAGCGCCGTGCTCGTGGCGTCGCTGCTG
>CALICC010000407.1 GCA_938049325.1 uncultured Ilumatobacter sp.
CAGTCCGCCCACAGGACCGCGCTCGACGCCGACCACGACGACCGCGGAGACGGTGAAGACCGAGAACACCTCACCCGATGGGAACAAGAACGCGCCGAACCACGCAGCCTTGACCTGTTCGCGCGCCTTGTTCTCGGTCGCTTGCTTGGCCAGGTCACTCATGTGACCACCTGCGCCGTAGGCCCGGATCGAGGCAGACCCGGACACCACCTCGGCAATCGCTCCGAGCATGTCGCCGTTGCGTTCACGTGCCCGACCGTGGGCAACGACCAGTCGCTTCTGCACAGCCCGCAAGACCAGGGCCAACGGCAGCGCCACCACGAACGACACAACTGCCAACAACGGGTCGTACGCGAGCATCACGCACGCAACGATCAACATCAGCGCGCTGTTACGCATCCAGGACATTCCGCCCCACTGGAAGAACTGAGTGAGCGTTTCGATGTCGCTCGTCACGCGGGCGACCAATCCGCCTCGGCGTTCCTCGCCGTGGTCGGCGAGGCTCAGGCGATGAATGTGTGAGATCAGCCGCTCTCGGAGGTCGAAGAGTGCCTGCTCGCTGCGCAGGCCCAATCGCATCGCTGCGGTGCGGAGTGCCAGGCCCGAGATGAGGACCGCAACGGCGCCGATCGCGGACAAGCGCGCGACGAGGGCGACGTCGACCGGGTCGTCGGCACCGCCGATGCCGCGGTCGATCGCTTGCTGAATCAGGATGGGGACGACGACGCGCCCGCCCGAGCCGATCGCGGCCAGGATGAAGGTGAGAACGAGGCCGCTACGCAGTACCGGCGCTTCGCGCAGTCCGCGTCGGATCGTTGTCACCGCGGTCTCCGACGTCGCGAGACTCGACGCGAATCCCGATTCCACCACGGCCTCGGGCTCGACCAGCTCCTCACTCACGTTGTCGGTCAGGTCATTGCTCATGGCGTCTCGACCCGGTCCGACTCGAACGCTTCGACGATCGCGCGATACCCCGGGGTACTCGCCAGGAGTTCGTCGTGTCGTCCGTGTGCTTCGATACGCCCATCGGTCATGAACACGACATCGTCGGCG
Source organism: uncultured Ilumatobacter sp. (assembly GCA_938049325.1). Lineage (GTDB taxonomy): Bacteria > Actinomycetota > Acidimicrobiia > Acidimicrobiales > Ilumatobacteraceae > Ilumatobacter_A. The sequence goes on from CALICC010000407.1 coordinate 1,054, forward strand.
AGTGCGATGGTCGAGGGTCGAGACGCGATGAGGAGCACCGTCGCCTCGAGCGATTCGCGGAGCCGTTGCAGGATGACCGCTTCCGTCGACGGATCGAGCGCCGACGTCGTGTCGTCCAATACCAAGACGCTCGGCTTGCGAGCGAGAGCCCGGGCGAGCGCCACACGCTGACGTTGTCCGCCGCTCAGACTGACCCCGCGTTCGCCCACGATCGTGTCGAGCTGACGTGGAAGGTCACGGACGAATTCGGTTGCCGACGAGCCGTGCAACGCTTCCCAGATCTCCTCGTCGGTCACATCAGTGCCGAAGGCAACGTTCTCGCGTATCGATCCCGCAATCAGAAACGCCTCCTGGAACACGATCAATCGTGCCCCGTCGGCCAACGCGACCGTCCCACTCGTGGGCTCGGTCAGGCCCAGCACGAGGTCCGCCAGCGTCGACTTGCCCGAACCGGTCGGACCCACCAGCGCAGTGATCGATCCGGTGGGCAGGCACAGATCGATGTCGCGCACCGCGGGAATCCCTGACCCCTCGTGACTGAAGCTCACCGCATCGAGCCGAACCCCGATCCCCGGATCGGCCACCGCAACCGCCCTGGCCGGGTCGGCGACGAGCGGTTCGTTGACAACCGATTGGATCCGGACCCACGCTGCCATCGACCGAGGAAGCTCCGACAGCGTGTAGCCGATCAGGCGCAATGGGAAGACGAGCAGTGTGAAGAGGAAGATCACGCTCGAGAACTCGCCGATCGTCACGTTGCCCGAGTCGACACGTGCCGCACCCAGGAGCACGAGCCCAATGTTCGCGAGCGCTGGGGTCATGTCCGTGAGCGCATCGAACCAGCTCCTTCGTCTGATGGCCTCGACCCGTGAACGGCGGACCTGATCGGCGAGTCCGGCGAGACGGACCGTTTCGCGATCCTCGGCTCCGTACGCCTTGACGAGTTGCACCCCCTCGAAGCTTTCGTGCACGGCCGCGGAGAACGTCCCCAGCTGCTCCTGCGCGTCCGTGTAGTGCGAAGCGACCGAGCGCTCGTACACCACGTTGGTGGCGATCACGAGCGGGAACACGACAATCGCCACGAGTCCGAGGGGAATGTCGGTGATGAACAACCAGATGGTGGAGATGACGATCATGAGGATCGTGCTGGTGGCGAACGGAATCGGAGCGATCACGCTCACCGTCGTCTCGGTATCGACGCCCGCTCGTGCCACCAGATCGCCGTCGGCGTGGCGACGGTGCCAGCTCAGCGGCTGCGTGACCAGTTTGTCGATCACCTGGTCGGAGTAGCTCTTGGCGACACGCCACATCCCGGCCGACGCAAACGCTCGACGGAACACCACGCCGACCGCGCGGATCAACCCGATGCCGACGATCATCACCACACCGGCGGCCACGGTCGAAGATGCGACCTCGCCCTCTTCGAACCGCGGCACGATCACGTTGTCGATCACCCAGCGGATCGCGAAGCTCGACGTCACGGTGGCGATGGCGAACACGGTCGCCCCGAGGAACGACACGGCGAACCAGCGGGGGTGCAGCGACAGCATCGACCGGATCAGACGCCAGTTGGCGCGCATGCGTCCGATGCGGCGTTGTGAGTCCGGGGACGCATCCTCGGGTGTGACACGATCCACCACGACCGCGTTTCTAGCAGCGCTACGCCGCCATAGCGTCGTCGGTTGTGGTGACACCTGACGAGCAGCCCGCTGGCCGATCAGTACTTCTCCGCGTGTTGTTCGTGCTCGGCGCCGTCGCGTTCGTCTCGTTCTGGTTCTGGGCGCTCTTCCTCATCGACAAAACCGCGGTCAACAAGATCGAGGATCGAGCTTGGGCGGAACGGGCCGAAACCATCTGCGCGCCGGTGAAACAGAGCATTCGCGAACTCGATCTCCTCGCCAGCAGCGATCTGACGGTTCGCGCCGACCTCGTGGTCACGGGAACCGATCTCCTGTCGGGAATGCTCGACGACCTGATGGCCGTCGAACCCACCGACCCCAAGGGCCAAGAGATCGTGCCGCTGTGGGTCGCCGACTATCGCTCCTTGCTCGAACGGCGCTACGAGTACGCCGACGAACTCCGGAGTGGCGAGAACGAACAGTTCACCGAGCCGGTGAAGAACGGCATCCCGATCACCGAGCCCCTCGAGACGTTCGCCGGCGACAACGAGATGCCGAGCTGCGCTCCCCCACGCCGCGGCGTGCTCTGATACCGCAGCCGCTCGCCAGACAGCGACTCAGAGCTGCTTGATGACTCGGGCCGGCACCCCGGCCGCCACGCAGTTGTCGGGGATGTCACCGGTGACGACGCTGTTCGCCCCGATCACCACGTGCTTGCCGATGTTCGCGCCAGGCAGCACCACGGTGCCGTGCCCCAGCCACGAACCGTCACCGATGCTCACCGGCCGCTCCGGCATCACTTGTTTCGAAATCGGGAGGTCGAGATCTTCGTAGCCGTGGTTCTGGTCGGTGATGTACACATGGTGGCCGGTCCACACGTCGTTGCCGACGCTGATCTCCAAGTGCCCGACAATGCCGCTGCCCTTGCCGATGAGGCATCTGTCCCCGACCGACACGACGGGATCCGACACCATGCGCTGGCCGGGCACCATGCCTGCCGACAGTGTGATCTGCGGACCGAACATCGTTCCCTCACCGATGTGGATGTACTGCTCGTTGAACAGCGCGTTCGGAGGAAAGCAGATCACGCTGCCTGCACCGAGCTTGCCGAATCGCTTGCCGCGTCGGGTGTCCGGCCCGATTGCACCCAGTTCGAGCGCCAGTTCCCAACCTTGATGAACGACCTCGCTCGAGGCTCGCTTCACAGCGGTCAGCATCCGCCGGTGCGGGGACGTAGGCACGGGATCTCGCTCGAGCACGCAGGGCACGCTAGTGCTGACCTTCGCCTGGCAGCGGCCTAACGTCGCCGCATGACCGACATTGCCTCTCGCGGCATCCAGCGGCCCGGAGCACGAGAGTTCCGCGGGATCAGGTTCGCCACCGCCGAGCGGCTCGCTGCTCCGGTCGACGCCGACGGGGTCTTCGATGACACCGATGCGACCACCTTTGGGCCGCAGGCCCCTCAGATCGGAGGCGTCCTCGAGCGCATCCTCGGCGGCGATGAGCTCGCCATGGACGAAGACTGTCACTTCCTGAACGTCTTCACACCGCGCTGCGACGACGTTCGCCGGCCGGTCCTCGTGTGGATTCACGGCGGAGCATTCGTGACCGGTACGGGTGCGATGCCGTGGTACGACGGCGCACCTCTTGCCGCTCGCGGCGACGTCGTGGTCGTGACGATCAACTACCGCCTCGGCGCGCTCGGTTTTCTGGGTGACCACAACGTGGGTTCGCTCGACCAGATCAGCGCATTGCGATGGGTGCAGCGCCACATCCGCGACTTCGGTGGGGACCCCGACAACGTCACGATCTTCGGCGAGTCCGCGGGTGGGTCGTCGGTGGTGTCGCTGCTGGCCGCGCCTGCAGCACGCGACCTGTTTCATGCGGCGTGGGCGATGAGTCCGTCAATTCTGCAGCTTCGTACGTCGGCACAGGGTGCGTCGCTGCGCGAGCGATATCTGGAACTGCTCGATGATGACGTCGAGTCCGCAGACCTCGGCGACATCCTGGAGGCTCAGACCAAGATGCCCGTTGCTGCAGGGCTACAGAATTTTGCACCAACCGACGGGACCGACGTGTTTCCGAGTCCCATTCTCGAGACGAGCGCGATGGATGATCGGCCGCTCGTCATCGGCGCCAACACCGATGAGATGCTGCTGTTCACAGCGTTCGACCAACAACGTTCGGGGTGGACCGACGACGACGTGCAACGCGAATTCGGCCACCGTTTCGGC
>CALICC010000408.1 GCA_938049325.1 uncultured Ilumatobacter sp.
TCGGCGACGTGCCGTGTGGTCGAGCGTGACGAGGTCGCGACCCAGCGCGTCGGTCGCAACTCCCCCAGCTTCGGTCAAGATCAGCACCGCGGCGAGGTAGTCCCAGACGCCGATCTTGTCGTCGTCGAAGTCGATCGAGCCGTCGAACCCGCCGCCACCGGCCACCGATGCGATGTCGAGCGCTGTGGCACCCATCGACCGATACTGAGCCGGCCGAAATGACGTCGGGGGGCGGGCGTTCACGGCAATGATCGCATCCGACAGGCGTGGCCCTTTTGCCACTCGGATCGGTGCGCCGTTCTGCGTGGCGCCCTCACCGGCGATCGCGGCGAACCGCGTGCCGGTGCGCAGGTTCGAGACCATCGCAACGACAGGCACACCGTCGTCGACCAGGCACAACGCGGTCGCACACCACGGCAGACCGAGTGACGCGTTCGTCGAGCCATCGAGCGGATCGACCACGACGATCGCCGAGCTCTCGGCACGGTGATCGTCGCCCGTGGCGCCGCTCTCCTCCGACAGAACGGCGAGCCCCGCACCGTGCAGCATCTCGAGGCATACGGCATCGATGTCGACGTCGATCGAGTACTGCGTGGCTCGATCTCCCGACAGCGACCAGTCGTCGTTGCGGGCCAACAGACCGGCTGTCGCGTCACAAATCGCCCCGAACAAGTGCAGTACCGCCGATCGGTCGGACGGATCGACCCAATCGGTCATGACACGATCGGATTCCGGGTTGGTTTGGTCCACGCCAGGGGACGGTAGTGTCCGCTGCAATGGCAGTGATCGACGTAGCGGGATTTGTCGCCGACGTGAAGAGTCAGGCGATCGACCACGGTTTCCATGTCCACGACGAAAGACACTTCGTCGAGACGTATTCGCTCCGACAGTTGTGGGAAGTCGATCTTCACCCGGAAGAGGCATGCTCGGGCCCGATCGACCTGCACCTGTCACTCGATGTCGACCCGCGCGCCATGCTCGCCTTCGAAGACGAGGTGATCCGGCTCGAAGAGATCGAGGATCCACCACCCACCGGCTTCACGTTCACGATGTTGTTCACGTGGACGCTTCCGCCGCTCCCGGACCCACCCGATCTGCTGGTGCTCGCGACCGACCTTGCAGGAATCGGCGGCATCGACCTACCCGTCGAAGTCTCGGCGATCGACTCGTTCCCGTCGGTCACCGACGCACCGGAGCGCAGCCTGTCGATCGTTGCCAAGATGACGGTCGATCTCGCCGACGTCTACCTCACCAACGACGATGCCATCGGCCTGGCGCTCGAGCGCTGCAAGCATGTGAGCCTGTTCCTGCTCGACCGCGCGCCCGCGTGGCTCGACGACTTCTGACCCAATCCCGCTCATCCCACCTGGAGAGACCGCAATGCGCGTGCACGAACTGATCGACATTCTCAGCGACCAGCCACCGGACTCCGAAGTCGAACTCGCCGTCATCGCCCCGGTCGATGGCGAAACCGACGACATCACCGTCGACCGCTACTTCGTCGACGGTGTGCTCCCGTGGCAGGACTCAGAAGACGACGACGGCGCTGAGATCGCCGACGGTGAGCTCACGATCTGGCTCGTCGGTGGCGAAGAGCCCGACGTCAACGCCTTCCTCGACGCCATCGAACAACCTGACGCGTGATCTTCGTGCGAGGCCACTCGCGCATCCGGGGCGGTAGCTCAGTTGGTTAGAGCAGGCGACTCATAATCGCTCGGTCGTGGGTTCGAGCCCCGCCCGCCCCACCACCTTCGACAGGCACCGGCATCGAGACACGGCCGCGTCGAACCACTCAGGACGAAAACAGCGAAAGCCCGCCCCGTGGAGGGCGGGCTTCTGCAGCTCCGGGAGCAGGGCTCGAACCTGCGACCCATTGATTAACAGTCAATTGCTCTGCCAGCTGAGCTATCCCGGAAGGTCGAAGCGTGAGGATATCGCCTCAAGGCGCACCATCACACGTCGTTTCGCAACCTCGCTATTCGGCTTCGAGGAACTCGCGGAGGCGTTGACTCCGCTGCGGGTGACGCAACTTCGCCAGCGTCTTGGCTTCGATCTGGCGGATCCGCTCGCGGGTCACACCAAATTCCTTGCCGACCTCTTCGAGCGTCTTCGCTTGTCCTCCGTCGAGGCCGAACCGCAACCGGACGATCTCCTGCTCGCGCTCGGACAGTTCGTTGAGCACCTCGCCCACCGCATTCGACAACATCACCTTCGTGGCCGCGTCGGCCGGACTGTCGGCAGACTCGTCTTGGATGAAGTCGCCCAGGTTCGATTCGTCTTCTTCACCAACGGGCGAGTCGAGCGACAGCGGGTCCTGCGAGATCCGCAGCAGTTCGCGCACTCGGTCGGGTTCGAGCTGCACGCGCTGCGCGAGCTCGTCGATCGTGGGCTCGCGTTCGAGTTCCTGGTGCATCGTCCGTTTGGCGCGGGTCACCCGGTTCATGTGCTCGACCATGTGCACCGGAATACGGATCGTGCGGGCCTGGTCGGCGATCGACCGGGTGATCGCCTGGCGAATCCACCACGTGGCGTACGTCGAGAACTTGAAGCCCTTGGTGTAGTCGAACTTGTCGACCGCACGCATCAAGCCGAGGTTGCCCTCCTGCACGAGATCCAGCAGCTGCATGCCCCGGCCCGAGTAGCGCTTCGCGATCGACACGACCAAACGCAGGTTGGCCTGGGTCAGCTCGGACTTCGCTCGTTCACCGCGAGTGACCGCTCGAGTGAGCATGCGACCCTCGACACCTTCGACCGGGACCCCGGCTTCGCCGGCGGCGTCGATCTTCTCGGCCGCGATCTGGCCTTCCTCGATCAGTTGAGCGAGCCGACGTTCGTCATCGATCGTGAGCAGATCGACCTGGCCGATCTCACGCAAGTACATCCGCACCGCATCGGCAGAGCCACCTTCGGCCTTCGGACCGCGTTTCTTGGTGCGACGCTGGCGCCGCCGACTCAACAACGCTTCGTCCGCGTCGTTTTCGACCACGAGTTCACGCCGCACACCGTTCGGCGTCGCGTCGGCCATGTCGTCGTCGTGCTCGACCTTGTCGTCGATCTCGATGCCGGCGCCGGCCATCGTCGAGTGCACATCGGTGATCACGGTTTCGGTCAACTCGACGTGTCGCAGCACATGGCTGACTTGGTCGGCGTGCACCTCGCCACTGCTCCGGCCGCGCTCGATCAATGCGTCCCATTCACCATGGTCGATACCCACGACGGGCGCGGACACAGTGTGGTCGGCTTCGGGCGCTTCGCCGTCAGGCGTCACCGGAGGAACGTTCTTCTGTGCGTCGATGGAGCCAACCTAGCAACGACTCAGCAGCAGCGAGGGCCCGCACCGGATCTGACTCATCGAGCGCCATCAGATCGAGCTTCGCTGCCCGGTCTTCCTCGAGCGATGCCGGGTCGATCATCGACGTTCGGTGGCGCAGTTCCCGCTTGGTTGCCGCCCCGATCAGCGACCGTGCTTCAACGGTGGCATCGAGGTCCAAGTCAGCCAGTGCCGCTCGCTCCAACACGTCACGAGCGTCGGGCGGAGCCGTGTCGAGGGCGGCGTTCAGATCGCCGCCTTCCGCCAGCGCCACGAACGCCATCCTGTTCGCGTCGTCGTCGAAGAGCGCTTCGATCAGCCACTCGGCGATCGAGTCCCACTCCTGCACGAGCAACACCAGAGCGGCGAACTCGGCGTTCTCCATCGGTGCGCTCGATCGTTTCGCCTTGACCTCGATCGATGGCCGACGGACCCCTCGCTCGGCGAGGCGTACGAGGTCGCCGATCGGGAGTCCGACCTTTGCTGCCACCTCGCCCGCATACAGCTTGCGCACGTTGGCGTTCGGGTGCTCGTTGACCACTGCCATGGCTTCTTCAGCCATCCGCGCCTTCTGCTCGGGCGAATCGAGACGTCGCGTGCCCAGCACCCGCTGCAACCGGAATCCGAGGAACTCGAGCGGATCATCGATCGCCGCCGCCAATGCCTCGGGGTTCGAGCGAGCGAGGTCACCCGGGTCCTTGCCTTGCGGGAGTCGGGCAACCGACACCTCGACCTGGTGCTTCTCTTCCCACTCGTAGAACCGTTCCGCCGCGCCCTGGCCGGCGGCGTCAGCGTCGAACGACAGCACCACCCGCGTCGCGTAACGCTTCAGGAGCCGAACGTGCTCTTCGGTCAATGCGGTGCCGCACGTCGCCACAGCGCGCGGGACCCCGGCTTGGTGGAACCCGATCACGTCGGTGTATCCCTCGCACACCACGATCTGATCGACCTTGGCGGCGTTCTGCTTGGCCCAGTTCAGCCCGTACAGCGTCTTGGACTTCATGTAGATCGGCGTCTCGGAGCTGTTCTTGTACTTCGCCGGGTCGTCGGATCCCGGCAGGATCCGCCCGCCGAAAGCGAGCGCCTCGCCCGACTCGGAGAAGATCGGGAACATCACGCGCGCGCGGAACGCATCCTGCATGCGATTGCGCCGGTTCCGAAACGACAGCCCGACGTCTTGCAGCACGTCGGCGGGACGGCCAAGGTCGCGCGACAGGAGGTCCCAGTCGTCGGGCGCCCATCCCAACTTGAACTGTCGCGCGATGTCGCCGTGAAGTCCCCGCTGGCGCAGATAGTCACGGGCGGCACGTGCTCCGGGATCGTTCAACAGTCGCTCGTGGTACCACTCGACGGCGTCGTTCATGGCTTCGGTCAGATGCTTGCGACGAGCGCGCTCCTTCGACTGACCGGTCGAGGTGTAGTTCAGCGTGATTCCCGCCTTGGCGGCGAGATGTTCGATCGATCCCGGGAAGTCCGTGTGTTCGATCTCCTGGATGAACGTGAAGATGTCGCCGCCCTTGTCGCAACCGAAGCACTTGTAGCGCCCACGCTCTTCGGTCACGTTGAACGACGGCGACTTCTCGGCGTGGAACGGACAGAGCCCCACCCAGTTGCGGCCGGTCTTCTTGAGCGAGACGTACTGCTGAATCGTGTCGACGATCGAGACGGTCGAACGAATCTTCTCGATGTCGTCGTCGGCGATCCCCATCGCTGCTCAGACTACGGCGTCAACCCACGCGGTCGTCACCCGGTTGCGACGTTCAGGTCGGGTCGGCAGTCGTGCTGTCGTCGTCGACGAAGCCGTCGTCGGAATCATCGAACGCGGCACCGGCCATCTTCGCGTCGGCCTGGTTGCGCTGGTCCTTCATCGAGAAGCCGATCGACGCGGTGAGCACGATGGCGATGACCCCCAGCGAAAGTGCCGTCGGGATGTGGTACCACTCGGCGATGATCATCTTGACGCCGACGAAGGCGAGGATGATTGCGAGGCCCTCTTGCAGATAGCTGAACTTCGAGTGCATGTCGGCGAGCAGGAAGTACAGCGCACGCAGGCCCAGGATGGCGAACGCGTTCGAAGCGAACACGATGAACTGTTCGTTCGACACCGCCAACACCGCAGGCACCGAGTCGACCGCGAAGATCACGTCGGTGGCCTCCACCAGCATGAGCACGGCGAACAGTGGCGTGGCCAACCGCTTGCCGTTCTTCATCGTGAACAGCTTCTGGCCGTCGAACTCGTCGGTCGACGGCACGAACCGGTTGACCACCTTCAAGAACTTCGACTCGCCAGGATCGATGTGGTCGTTGTCGGTGAACGTGAGCTTGGCGGCGGTGTAGAGCAGGAACACGCCGAACACATAGAGAATCCAGTCGAAGCGTTCGATCAGCGCAACACCAGCGAAGATGAACACCGCACGCAGCGCCAATGCACCGAAGATGCCCCAGAACAGCACGCGGTGCTGGTAGCGCTGCGGTACGGCGAAGTACCCCATGATCAGCGCCCACACGAACACGTTGTCGACGCTGAGGCTCTTCTCGATCAGATACCCGGAGATGTACTCACCCGACGCCTGCGCACCGAACCACCAGGCGACGACACCGGTGAACGCGACCCCCACCGAGATCCAGACCGCCGACTCGATCGCTGCTTCTTTCGTGGAGACTTCGTGCGCCTCCTTGTGCACGACCAGCAGGTCGATGAGGAGCATCAGCAAGATGACGCCGACAAGCGTTCCCCACTGCCATCCGGCCACATCGATGTTGGCCAAGTTCTCACTGCGCTCTGACGCAGCGAGTAGGCCGTTCAGCGACGTGGGCAGCATCATCGACACCATGTACGTATCATGCCCGGCTCGGAGCCGGAGCAGCAGTCATTACGCGCGATGGCGCACGATTGCCTGCGCTGCGGCCAGCCGAGCGACAGGCACGCGATACGGGCTACACGAGACGTAGTCGAGCCCCACCCGATGGAAGAAGTCGATCGATGCCGGGTCGCCGCCGTGCTCGCCGCACACGCCCATCTTCAAGTCCGGTTTCGTGGCGGCACCGCGCGCTGCGCCAAGACGCACCAGATCGCCGACCCCTCGCTGATCGATCGTGTCGAACGGGTTGGCCTCGAGCAGGCCGTGTTCGAGATAGGCCGGCATCATGCGATGCTCGACGTCGTCACGACTGAAACCGAACGTGAGTTGGGTGAGGTCG